>CAIRND010000459.1 GCA_903879825.1 uncultured Geobacteraceae bacterium | reverse complement strand
TACTGACCTGCGAATATTTTCATGCCGATATTGCCAAGGTCTATCACCGTCTGTATCTACCCTCTGTCTGTGTACTGGCAGCGGTACTTATCCCCCTGTATGTCTGGTAACCGACAGCAACCAACCTGTTGAGAGGAGGAATACTATGAAGAAAATCGGTGTAATACTATCAGGATGTGGTGTTTTTGACGGCAGTGAAATCCATGAGGCTGTTTTTACCCTGCTGGCAATCGATCGCCAGGGATGCGAAGCGGTCTGTATGGCGCCATCGGTTGATTTTCCGGTCACCAATCATCTGACCAAACAAGAAACCGGTGAAAAGAGGAGTGTGCTTGAAGAAGCGGCACGTATCGCCCGGGGCAAGATTCGCGACATAAAAGAGGTGACGGCAGCCGACCTGGACGCCATAGTGTTGCCGGGTGGCTTTGGCGCCGCAAAAAATCTGTGTGATTTTGCGATTAAGGGTGCCGCTGCCGCAGTAAATCCGGAGGTTGCCCGCTTGCTCAAAGAGATGGCGGCGGCCAAAAAGCCGATTGGGGCGATCTGCATAGCGCCGGTCCTTGTTGCTACTGTGCTGGGTAAAGATTATGCCCCAACGGTGACGATCGGCACCGATAGCGGTACCGCTGCCGAAGTCTGCAAGACCGGGGCGAAACATCAGCAATGTCCGGTGACGGAATGTGTGATAGACCATGAGCACAAGCTGGTCACCACACCGGCGTATATGCTGGCCACGCGTATCTCCGAGGTGTGCGACGGGATCGACCTGTGTGTAAGAGAAGTGGTAAAGCTGATGTAGTAACTAAACCAACCCCCCTTGTCAGGGGGGAAGCTTTTAAGCCTCCCTTGATAAGGGGATGTTTGGAGGGGTTTGGTGCGAAAGCTTGCTTGTTCCAACAAAGGATATACGTGATAAAACTCATTCTGTTTGGTCTTTTTGCCGTCATAACCGCTTTTACGTACTGGCTGCGCTTTATTAATCTCAACTACCTTAAACAGCATGGCACCACAGTGCCGGCAGGTTTTGAAAGCGCAATTGACGAGGAAAAACTCCGCACAAGCTCCGCCTATACCTTCGATTCGAGTCGCCTTGGGCTGTGGGATTCGCTGTTTGACAATGGCGTGATGATCGTCTTTCTGTTCGGCGGTCTGATTGCGACCTTTGACCGCTCTGTCAGCAGCTTAAGTGGTTCATTTGTCATCTCGGCGATTCTTTTCTTCACACTGCTCACCTGGGCATCGACCCTGCTTGGTATCCCGTTTGACCTGTACGGTACCTTTCGTATCGAGGCGCGCTACGGTTTTAACACGACCACGGCACGGCTCTGGATCGCAGATTTCTTTAAATCGCAGGCAATCGGCGCGATCCTGCTGACGTTCCTGATCAGCGTCGTCTTTGTGTTGATCCAGTGGAGTCCGCATCAGTGGTGGCTCTGGGTCTGGGGTTTCATGGCGCTCTTCAGCCTGTTCATGATGTTTATTTCCCCGTATGTGATAGAGCCGCTATTCAATAAATATGAACCGGTAACCGAGGAGGGCCTTGAATCTGATATCCGGATTATGATGGAAAAAGCCGGGCTGAAAGTCGGCAAGGTACTGCAGATGGACGCGTCCAAACGAAGCAGGCACTCCAACGCCTATTTCACCGGTATCGGTAAGGTAAAGCGCATCGTGCTTTATGACACGTTGATCAAACAGATGAGTCATGGCGAGATCGTGGCGGTATTGGCCCACGAAATCGGCCACTGGAAGAAGGGGCATATCTGGAAACGACTGTTATGGGCAGAACTCATGGCGTTGGCGGGATCGTGGCTCAGTTTCCAGCTGCTGTCGTGGCCCGGTCTGCCGGGACTTCTGGGGCTGCCGCCCGATATTTCGCTGCCAGCAAAAATGGTAGTGCTCGGTTTTGTCGCATCACTGGTTCTTTTCCCCCTGGGTCCTTTTTCTGCGTGGCGCTCACGCTGCCATGAACGGGAGGCTGATCTTTTTGCCTCCGAACTTACTGGAAAGCCAGAAAATCTGGCTGCGGCTCTCGTTAAAATGTCGGCAGAAAATCTCTCCAATCTCTTTCCACACCCGCTGTATGCCGGGTTCTACTACTCTCATCCACCGACGGTAGAGCGGGTACACTCTCTGCTGCTGATGTCTGCTCCCGCAACACGAGAATGAAAATCTCATCCGCCACAGTGCTTGCAGTTGACGACGATGCAACCTCGCTACGGGTCCTCAGTGCCTACCTGAAACGTTGTGGTATTGAGGTTATTACCGCGTCCGGTGGTGCGCAGGCTCTCGAGCTTCTTGAACAGCGACACTGTGATCTGCTGATTTCTGATCTGCGTATGCCGGAGATGGACGGCATTGAGCTTCTACAGGAAATACGAAGACGTGGTGTGGATATTCCTTTCATAATTGTCACCGCGTGCGGAAGTATTGAAAGTGCTGTTGATGCCATGCGTCAGGGTGCTTTCGATTATCTTGAAAAGCCCTATAATTTTAATACCCTCCAATTTATGGTACAGCGCGCCCTTGACTATCACCGGACGCTGTCGGAAAACCGCCAGATCAAGGAGTATCTGCAGGAACAGTTTACCTTTCAGAACATCATCACCGCTAACCCTGCCATGAAGGAAATGCTTGAAATGGCGACCAAAGTTGCATCGTTTCCTCGAACAACCGTTGCTATTTATGGCGAAAGCGGTACCGGCAAGGAGGTGTTGGCGCGGGCGATCCATTTTGCCAGTACGGGAACGCCGATCGGGTTTGTGGCGGTCAATTGTGCTGCCATACCGGAGCATCTGATGGAAAGCGAGCTGTTTGGTCATGTGAAGGGCGCCTTCACCAGCGCAGACAAAGATCGGGAGGGAAAATTCAGTCAGGCCAAAAACGGTACTCTGCTGCTGGACGAAATTGGCGATATGCCGCTTTCCCTACAGGCCAAGCTGCTGCGTGTTTTGCAGGAACGCACCTTTGAAAGAGTTGGTGGCAGCGATCTGATGCCGCTGTCGTGCAGGGTTATCGCTGCGACGAACACCAACCTGGCGGAGCGGGTGGCCGCCGGACTGTTCCGCGAGGACCTGTATCATCGTATCAATATATTTCCTCTGCATATCCCGCCGCTGCGCGAACGGAAAGACGACATCGGGCATATCTGCGAGCATGTTGTTGCCGAACTGCAGCAGCATCT
>CAIRND010000458.1 GCA_903879825.1 uncultured Geobacteraceae bacterium | reverse complement strand
CCGTGCACTGAATCCGGTGCTAATCCTGATGCTTTACTTGAACTGGCCCGAATGCGTATGCCATACGGAGCTCACAAAGGAAAACTGCTGATTGATCTACCGGAGCATTATATCGTCTGGATGGCGGGTGAAGGCTTTCCGACTGGAAAACTCGGTGAAATGTTGCAAACAGTTTATGACATTAAAGTAAACAGTCTTGAGTACCTGTTTGAACCACTCCGGCAGCATAATCGTTAAAAATCATTGCCGAGATCATCGAAACCTCTAAAAATATTCAGGAAAAGTTACGACTCAACAGGAGTGAGAACCATGGGAATTGATCTGAAAAAGCTGCACAACTTGGTAAACATGCGAAGGGATGAAATTGAACGAGCTGTCAAAGGGACCGGTTTTCTGGCACGAACTGTCATCGGTGTCGGCACCTTTTTGCTGGATAACGAAGGGAACGTCGATCTGCTCTCCGCAAAACAGCTGGTAACCTTTGAAAAATTCATCAAACCACTTATGGGAAAGTCCCTCCAATAAGAGGGGTGCATTATAGTGAACAAACAGGGCAGGATCATATCAGCCAGTCGCAGAACTGACATTCCTGCTTTTTATGCCCCCTGGTTGATGAACAGAATACGTGCAGGATACTGCTACTATCCCAATCCGATGTATCCGGCCACATTCTACCGGGTAAGCCTTCTGAAGGAAGATGTTTCCGGGTTCGTATTTTGGACTCGCCACCCGGCTCCCTTGATTCCGTACCTTCCTGAACTGGACAAAGCAGGATTTCCGTATTACTTCCAGTATACTGTTACGGGATATCCTGAAAACATCGACGGAAGTTCTCCTCCGTTGGAAACCGCCATCAAGACTTTCATGGCTCTTTCGAAAGCCATCGGCCCTGACCGGGTTGTGTGGAGATATGATCCGATAATTTTGAATACGGAAATATCGGCACCGTGGCACCGCAGCAACTTCCGCCGCCTTGCCGATGCAATCGGATCGTCCGCGCATCACCTTGTAATAAGCATTGTCGATCCCTATATGAAGACCCAAAGAAGGCTTGGCAGTGCCGAAAATGGAGTTTGTTATTCAACTGGCGCATATTCAGACGTGCTGAACTGGATCGCAATGGAGGCGGCAGACCGAAATCTGCGGGTGGAATCGTGTGCAGAAGCATCACTAAACATAGCGGGGATCGCCCCTGGGCGGTGTATTGATGCTCAACTGCTGAACAAAATCAGTGGGCAGGAGTCATCATCACTCAGCCTCCACAAGCAACGGGAAGGATGTCTTTGTCACGGCAGTGTCGATATCGGTGTCAACAACTCTTGCGGATTCGGATGCAGATATTGTTATGCAACCTCAAATTTTGACCGTGCCAAGGAAATGGTTAACAGGCATGACTCTGAATGGACGTGCATCTCCCAGAATGTCGTATGAATGAGGACGCCAGAGGAATCACCAAATTAGTGTAACACTCTGATTTTTCACTGTACCAATTCGTTGATCAGATAAGTTTATGGACACGGATATAAGCAACCATCTGCTTGTGAATCCCAATGATTCCATGCTTTAAGAACAGGCTGCCAGCTTACTTCTCACGCTGTCGATCTTATCCTCCATGGTTTGGTCCCGGTCAGTACGCGTTCCTGCCTTGATGGTTGTTGTAATGCGCGGGGCTCCCATTTCGTGAACTTTTTCATGGCATTGTTTGATGGCGGTAAAGACATCATCCCATTCACCTTCGATATTGGTTCCATAGGAATGGAGAGAGATTTTCAGACCCGCTGCCGTCAGAACTTTTTCACATTCTGCGATATATGTGGACAGTGATACGCCGACACCAATCGGCACAATACAGAGATCTACCAATACCTTCATGTTTTAGGACTCCTTTTATATTGTAACTGACTATTAAGTAAACGCTCTTATAACTGCCCACCCCAAGATGGCGACAGTCGTAACACCACACATCAAAGCCAGGGCATGATCGAAATTATTCTCTCTGCGCCGTTCGTTGTAACCAATAATGGCGCCAATGACAATGCCACCGATGATCCCGCCCCCATGTCCCCAATTGTTTATACCGGGAAATATCAAACCAAAGGCGAAGAGACTGATAACCCATCCGCTCACTTCTCGATAGACGGAACTGCCGTAGGCACCTCCTCTGCTTTTGCCATAAAAGAGCAGAGCGCCGATCAGGCTGCAAACCGCAGCTGAAGCGCCGATAGTGAATGGTACCCCCGCGAAATACGAGACCACATAGCCGGCCACTCCGCCAAGAGTATAGATGGTGAACATACGACTGGTGCCGTATTCATTGGAAGCCCAGGGCGCAATCTGTTTGAGTGCCATCAGGTTAAAGATCAGGTGAATAATGCCGCCGTGAAGATAGTTGGCGCTAACCACTGTCCAGAAACGACCAAAATGATCAATTGGGTATATTCCGGTTGCCCCGAGAAGCATGAGGCTTGACTGACCGGGGGATAAAAAGTTGCCGGAGTCACCAATATTCGTACTCAAAATAAGTGAGAGGGCAAAAAAGAGTACGTTAGCGGTTATGAGGGTTTTGACCAGCCAGTCGCCCTCCATTACTCCTTTGGACCAGTTGATTAACTGCCACCACGGAGCGTTCCGGGCAGTCCCGCACCACGAGCAGACGGACTCTTCACTTCCAACCAGCTGCCTGCAGCGCGGACAGAGGATAGCCCGCTGCGTCATCGGACCTTACCAGTAAAGCGGAGCAACGTCAGAAAGAGGTAAATGAAATCAAAAGAGGGAGTCCATGCGCCAAGACGGATACGTACATTTTGCTTCACCACTACCTGAGTAGCAGTTCGGGGGTACGTGGTATTCAAATTATTCATGATGAAACTCCGTTTTTAAAATAATTCAGGTGAACTAAGGGGCATCGTCCGCATAAAGGAGAGAGCTTGCCTATGGGCTCTTAACATCTTCAATCTCGTCAAAATGAGGCATGATGCCACGTAACGGAACCATTACAACCGCCTCAAAACCTGCCGTTGTTG
>CAIRND010000457.1 GCA_903879825.1 uncultured Geobacteraceae bacterium | reverse complement strand
TATAATGATCAGGGCAGGGCGGGAGGACGACCATATACGATTGGACGTCATTGATAACGGAACCGGCATTGCGGATGAAACCATTACGCATATATTCGATCCGTTCTTTACTACAAAGCCACCCGGCATGGGAACAGGCCTGGGGTTGGCAATATCTGCCCGTATTATTGAGGGGTTCGGTGGTCGTATCACCGCTGTCAGCAAAGTTGGTCAAGGTAGTCGTTTCAGTATCCTGCTGCCTGCGGTGAGGGTTGAAGAAGGGGCTGAATCGTGAATAATGGCCAGCATATTCTGGTACTGGATGACGAAGACAACATGCGCCATATGTTGTCGATTATGCTGAACCGTCAGGGGTACCATGTAGACTCTGCGGCTGATGGCGCAGAAGGTTTGCGCTGCCTTAATGACAATGTGTATGATTTTATTCTGTGTGACATACACATGCCGGAAATGGATGGCAAAACATTTTTGGTTCACGCGCTGGAGCAACATGTCACCGCTCCGATCATCATGATGTCCGCCTACGGTTCAGTTGAGACAGCCATAGAGTGTATGAAGCTGGGGGCATATGACTTCATTTCGAAGCCGTTTAAAAAAGATGAAATTATTATGGTGCTTAAGAAAGCAGAAGAGCGGGAACGGCTGAAAGAAGAAAACAGTCATCTTCGTGAGATTGTAGCCGGTCGTTTTATCTATAGCGGAATTATCAGTCGTAATAGTGTGATGCAGGAACTGTTCAACCAGATTAAAAAAGTCGCAGACCTGAAAACTACCGTACTTGTACTGGGTGAATCAGGTACCGGTAAAGAGTTGGTTGCCCGTGCCGTTCATAACAACGGAAGACGATCACAGAAACCTTTTGTCGCGGTAAATTGTGGCGCTATTCCGGCAAATTTACTTGAAAGTGAGTTGTTCGGGCATGTCCGGGGGGCATTTACTGATGCGTCCGGTGATAAAGAAGGATTGTTCGAGCAGGCTGATGGCGGCACACTTTTTCTGGATGAAATAGGAGAGATGCCACCCGCACTTCAAGTTAAGTTATTGCGTGTTCTTCAGGAATGTGAAATCAGAAGAGTGGGGGACTCAACTTCGAAAAAAGTCGATGTCAGGGTTATTTCAGCAACGTCACGAGATTTGTATGCTGATAGTGCTACTGGACGCTTTCGAGAAGATCTCTATTTCCGTTTGAATGTGTTTTGTCTGCAGTTGCCGCCGCTGCGTGAACGGATTGAGGATATTCCCCTGCTGGCAGAGCATTTCCTTAAACGCTATGATAGTGGTAATGAATACAATCCATTACGTATTGAGCCGGATACCGTGCGTTGTCTGATGGCATATCACTGGCCTGGCAATGTTCGGGAGCTTGAAAATGCCATCGAGCGTGCCTGCATACTTTGTGACGGTGGCAGTGTTACCTCCTCCTGTTTGCCAGCGTCGCTACGTCTGCGGGATGAAAGTTACCCCGGCGAATCATTCAACTATGAAAACTTATCGATAAAAAAGGCAGAAAACACCATCGAGCGTGAACTGATCCGGAAAGCGCTTGCCAAAACAGTCGGAAATCGTACTAAAGCGGCAAAAATTCTTGAAATAAGTCATCGTTCACTGCTATACAAATTAAAAGAATATGGCATAGAGTAGTCACATTCACCCCAAAAGGAGCATACATGCTGAAAGAACTTTGCATCTCAGTCGCAGTTACCATTATTTTTGTTTCTTCCTCCTTCGCCATGTCAAAGGATGGCAACAAAGATTGCGCTTCCTGCCATTCTCTTACACCCCAAGAAGCCACCGGTCTCTTGAAAAAAATTGGAGCAACCGTTACGTCAGTGAAGCTTTCTCCGGCTCCCGGTCTGTTTGAACTTCTCGTTGAAGTGGAAGGGCAGAAGGGCATAATCTTAATGGATTACGCCAAAAAGCATCTAATCCAAGGGGCCGTAATTGATCTGGAAAAATTGGAACAGGTCTTTGCCCATGATAGAGAGCTTCTCCAGCCAAAACAGGTTTCTTCCGTTGATGTCAAAACAATACCAATTCAGCACGCTGTTGTTATGGGTAATCCCAAAGGTTCCATAAAACTGTATGTCTTTACTGATCCTGACTGCCCCTACTGCCGGAAAGCACATGCCGCACTGAAAAAGCTGGCCAGCATTGCACCGGATGTAGCGATTCATGTCATGCTGTTTCCTTTGCCGATGCACCCGGCAGCGTATGACAAATGCAGAACAGTACTTGAAACGAAGAGTCTTGAACTGCTGGATAATGCTTTTGAAGGCAAGGATGTCCCAAAGCCGACCAAGGAATCCAGCAAAGCCGCTATTGATGAAATTATAAAGTTTGGCTCTGCCAATGGTATCTCCGGTACTCCCACGATGATTTTGCCGAACGGCACAATTCAGGTTGGAATGAGCGATGCGGAGACGATGAAGAAGCTGCTCGAGGGGAAATAGCATAGGAGGTACGTTCATGACACTGCCCCAATTCAAGGATGAAGATCGCTTTACCTATGCCGACTATCTGACCTGGGAAGACGACCAACGCTGGGAGCTTATTGACGGCGAAGCATTCTGTATGAGTCCGGGCCCGAACCGGATACATCAAAAATGGCTCGGTGACCTGCATGTGCAATTTCATTCCTATCTCGAGGGTAAAACATGTGAGGTCTACCTT
>CAIRND010000456.1 GCA_903879825.1 uncultured Geobacteraceae bacterium | reverse complement strand
GCCCTGTTGATTGACCTGGTACGATGACAACCATCTACTTTTCTGAGTAAAATCGCCTGTGATCCCCCTTGCCTGTATGATCTGATTCTGTTATTTGTTGGAAAATTTATCAAGAAAGTTGACCGGTATGAAGATTACTATTTTGGGTTGTGGCACCTCGACCGGAGTTCCCATGGTTGGTTGCAGCTGCCCGGTCTGCAGGTCTAATAACCCACGGGACAAGCGAACGCGCGCATCGCTGTTGCTTCGCTATAACGACCATAGCGTTCTGATCGATACGTCCACCGACTTACGAGCGCAGGCTTTGCGCCAGCAGATTCGCCGCATCGATGCCGTACTTTTCAGCCATGCCCACGCTGATCACGTCAATGGCATTGATGACCTGCGCGGATTTCATTTCCTCCACAAAGAGGTTATTCCCTGTTTTGCGGCGCGGGAAACTCTTGATATATTGCAGAGTGGCTTCAGTTACATATTTAACGAACATGAAGGTTCCGGCTATACGCCGTTGCTCGCCGCTCACGTAATTGACACACCTATTGAACTGTTCGGGCGGGTTATTATTCCGATACCGCTGGTCCATGGCAGAACTTCGTCACTTGGCTACCGAATCGGAAATTTCGCCTATTTGACTGATTGCAGCGCCATCCCAGATTCATCGCTCGAGCTGTTGTACGGCGTAGAGCTACTGGTGATTGACGGACTCCGCTGGAAAGAACACCCGTTTCATTTCAATTTTTCGGGGGCGATTGCCGCCGCCCGGCAACTTGGTGCCCTGCGCACGGTGCTGACCCATCTTACTCATGAAGTAGCCTATACTGATGAGGCAAAACTGCCACCTGGGTTTGAATTAGCGTACGATGACATGGAATTTGAGTTGTAAGAGCCCTGATTCAAACCAGGGAGGGACCGATAATGCATAAAGACATTAGACTGCACGGCATGATGGGAGACCAGACAGAGTATTTTGTCATGGTCGCAGGGAATGATGCCTACCAGCGCTATTTTTTCAATATCGTTCAGGAGGAGGATCGACTGCGCCTCTTCACCCCCGGCAATGAAATGGTCATTTCTCCGGAAGGAATCAGCTATCAGAGCAACGGCGGCAAATTCTGCGAATATATGTTTGGCGTAGATCAACCATCATCCGATCTGTCCAAACCTGACATAATCAACCGCCTGGTTATGTACGGTGCCCGTCCCGATGAGGGTGGAGCCGTCCGATTCAGTGACCGGACATCGGGGTCCGAAACATACGACACTATTTTTTTCGAAGGAAATGCCGTCTGTAATTACTTCTTTTTTGCTCATTCGAATTCGCTGTCGCACACACTAAAAAGCCAGCAGGAAGAGCTCGTTAAACGCCTCGGCAAAAGCATAAAACGCACAACTGCTGTTGGAGATGAGCGTGATGATGTCCTTATCGCTGAACTATTTCCCTTATTGGACGACTATTCTTCCCAATTATTTGTGGTAAAGTTGATTAACCGACACCATCGCGAATATCGTGATCTGTTCCGCAACTTCTATTTCAAGAATAAAAAAATATCTGACGTTGATTTTGCTCGACTGGTCACCGTTGCCACTACGTATAAAATCGATCGATATCAGCAGGAGCGCATCAGAATTGATGCCATGTACCGCAGCCCCGCCAACAAGAGGATCGTTGACGAGTATCGTAACATCCTCTTGGCGTGTAATGCCAAGGGGGAAATCAGCAACCTCGACAATGCCCGTCTGACGCGGCTGAAGACGTTGTCCGTGCGCAATAAAATTCCGGGTGCTCTCTTTTACACTCTGGATGAGATGTTCAAAAAAGATCGCAACCTGAAGCACGACGGGGAACAAGATTATATCGCTGCAACCCGGGAAATACTTGAAGGGATCTTTTTTCGCGAAATCAGCATTGAGAGCCGTATTGACCGGGATGACATGCTTAAGCTGATCCAGGCAAAAAAGAAAGCAATGGAAAATCGGGATCACTCTTTTGACCAGATCATGCTGGATGCCAGCAAGGAGTGTGATGAAAAAATTCATGGCGGTGCCGATTCATCACTGCTTGACGGTTTTTCGTACGTAGTTACCTACCTGGACCGTTTTGACAGTGTTTCGAATCTCGTCAGCCAGCTCGCCTTCATGGAAAATGTGCGGATAAACGAGGAGATGTTGCGTGGACTGCTGGAGCATAAAGCCGCCTTCGACAATCTTCACGACGGCTGTTTCCAGGAACTTTTTATCCGGGAGCTGTTTGCCAATACCTATCTGGGTATTTTTGGCCGCCGTAAAGTTAAAACTCTTATGGACGGGCTTGTCGCCATTGAAAGCAGACAATCAACGATCGAAGATTTGCATCAGAAATTGATCGATATTGATCAGGAGGAGAGGATTGCGCTCGTGCTTCTGGAACATATTCGCGATCGCATTCGAAATTTTTACTCCAAATTCACCACGCAGGCAGATCAGGAAGCGTTGCGGCGGGAAGTCGTTGAGGAATTGAAGGCAAAGAAATTGATCAGCGCCGACATTCCCAATCATCTCTTTGACGAAACCATCTTTACCATCAAGAAGGAGGCGATGTACCTGCATTCGCTGTTGCCGCAAGTCATTACAGAACGGAATGTAAGCCTGAGAGAAGACTTTCTTGAAAACTCGGGGCTTGATCGATTTTATGTTGAAGAATTGGAACGTGAGTATTATGAAAAAAACGGCCTCGATATAGAGAGCCTGTATCAAATTAGAAAAGGGTTAAACTGAGAGGTAGTGACAAATGGATAAACCTCAAGTTTTTCGACAATCAACCGATCAGGTGTTTATATGATGAATTGCCCAATTGGGAGGCAGCTATGAAAATAGATGATAGAGTTTCAAATTATATGGCTATGTTGACGGGAGACCTCCTCAAGTCAGCTCCAAAATCAAAAGAGAATGCCCCTGTTCCTTCGTCACCAGGCGTCGTCACGGATAAAGTTACATTATCAACGGCTGCCACCCAGATGGGTGATGATGACGAGGCTCGGCGCGCACGGCTCATCGCTATTCAACGACAACTATCAGAAG
>CAIRND010000455.1 GCA_903879825.1 uncultured Geobacteraceae bacterium | reverse complement strand
GCGTATCTATCAATGTTTCATCCCGCTATACTTCAACAGTCCCTTCTTTAATTCCCGTTTCTTCATCAAAACAAAAATCACCGGTGTCATGATCAACACATGCACCGCCGAAGAGATCATTCCGCCGATCATCGGCGCGGCAATCGGCTTCATTACGTCAGCACCGGTGCCCGTTGACCACATGATCGGAATCAGACCGAGGAGTGCCACTGCCACGGTCATCAGCTTTGGTCGCAGGCGGAGAACGGCCCCCTCAAAAGTGGCGTCATAGATATCCTGTTCCGTGCAGGGGCCGTCTTTCAGCTTTTTATCAAGCGCCTCATGCAGATAGATTACCATCACCACACCGGTTTCCACAGCTATGCCGTACAGGGCGATAAAACCAACCCAGACCGCTACCGACAGGTTATAACCGAGGGCCGAGACCAGATAGACACCACCCACAAGGGCAAAGGGAACCGAGAGCATAACCATGCTTGCCTCAAGTGCCGAGTGAAAAGTAAAGTAGAGCAGGATGAAAATAATAACCATCCCAAGTGGTATCAGCACCTGCAGACGGGCTTTGGCACGAACCTGGTTTTCCCATTGACCGGACCAGGCGACATAATACCCCGGCGGCAGCTTGAGCTGTTTTTCAAGCGTTTGTTTTGCCTCAGTCACAAAACCACCCATGTCCCGACCACGCACATTAAGAAACACGATCGAACGTAACAACCCGCCTTCACTATTTATCTCGGGAGCGCCGGTGGATATTTTCAGCGTGGTAACCAGCGAAAGCGGCACCTGAGCGCCCTCCATACTGCCGACCAGAATGCGGCGGATAGCGGGAATAGTATCGCGATAATCCCGCTGGTAACGAAGACGGATCGGGAAGCGGTTTCTCCCTTCGACTGCGGTAGTCAGCATCTCACCGCCCAGTGCGGTTTCAATAATGGACTGAATATCTCCGACACTCACGCCGTAACGGGCAGCAGCCTCCCGGTCGATGTCAATATCGAGATAACTGCCGCCGGTGACCCGCTCGGCAACCACATCGGCGGCACCGTTGATCGGCTTGAGGATAGTTTCAGCCTGAATGGCCAGATCTTTGAGAACGTTCAAATCATTGCCGAAGATTTTAACACCCAGATCGGTACGAATGCCGGTGGAGAGCATATTGATGCGATTGATGATCGGCTGAGTCCAGCCGTTGCGAACCCCGGTCTGTTGCAGTTTCGCGTCCAACTCAGCCACGATATCTGCCTTTTTAATTCCCGGACGCCACTTATCCTTTGGTTTTAAGATGATGATGCTTTCAAACATGGAAACCGGCGCCGGATCGGTGGAGGTTTCAGCCCGACCAACCTTGCCCAGCACATGTTCCACCTCAGGCACGCTCTTGATAATCGTGTCCTGTACCTGAATAATCCGCTTAGCCTCGGTAATGGATATATTTGGCAGTGTCACCGGCATATAGAGCAGCGAGCCTTCATCGAGTGGCGGCATAAACTCGGAACCGAGCCCCATAAACATCGGCACGGCAACCGCGAGAGCCACCAAATTAAGAGCTATAGTGGTTTTTTTCCACACCAGCACCCAGCGGATAACCGGTGAATAGAGTCTGATAAAAAAGGTAGAAACCGGGTTGGAGCTTTCAGGGGGCATCGTGCCGCGCATGAAGTAGAACATCAGCACCGGCACCAGCGTGATGGCGATCAAGGCAGAACCCATCATGGAAAATGTTTTGGTGAAAGCCAGCGGATGAAACAGTTTCCCCTCCTGCCCTTCCAGCATGAATACCGGTACAAATGAAAGCACAATGATAGCCAGTGAAAAGAAAATTGCCCGTCCCACCTGCTTGGCTGAGGCGATGACAACTTCCAGCCGTTTTTCCGCCCGCTGTTCAGGTGGCATTTCGGACAGGTGGCGGTAGCAGTTCTCCACCATGATGACCCCGGCATCAACCAGAACACCAATGGCAATAGCGATGCCGCCGAGGGACATGATATTTGAGGTAACCCCCATCAGCTTCATCGTTATAAAGGCGATCAGCACCGATATCGGCAACGTCAGCACGATCACCAGAGCGCTCTGAAAGTGGAGCAGGAACAGCAGAATTACCAGTGAGACAACAACCGACTCCTCCAGCAGATTTTTCTTCAGAGTATCAACCGCCCGCATAATAAGGTCAGAGCGATCGTAGGAAACCATAATCTTTACGCCCGGAGGCAGGCCTTTTTCCAAATCAACAATCTTGGCCTTCACCCTGTCGATGACATCCTTGGCGTTTTCCCCATAACGCATAACCACGATACCACCGACCGCCTCACCCTCACCGTTCATATCGAGCAGGCCGCGGCGAATGGCACCGCCGGTCTGCACCGTGCCCAGATTTTTAACGTAAATCGGCGTGCCGCGCATATCCGCACCAACGACAATATTTTCAAGATCCGCCCGTGATTTCACATAGCCGCGACCACGAATCAGATATTCTGCATCGGCCCGCTCGATCAGGCGTCCGCCAACATCCTTGTTTGATGCTTTGACGGCATCCATGATCTTGGCAACCTTAATGTTGTAGGCAAGCAGCTTGGCCGGATCGAGGTCAATCTGGTATTCCCGTACCAAGCCACCGATGGAAGCGACTTCTGCCACCCCCTGAACCGTGTTGAGCTGGTAGCGCACGAACCAGTCCTGCAGGGTGCGCAGCTGCTCCAGGTCATAACCTTTCCCTTCAATGGTGTACCAGAACACATGACCAACACCGGTGCCGTCCGGGCCAAGTGTCGGTGTTACGCCAGGCGGCAAAAGCGAAGCGGCATAGTTCAGCCGTTCCAGCACCCGTGTCCGGGCCCAATAAATATCAGCCTTATCTTCGAAGATGACATAAATCATGGAGAAACCGAACGCGGAGGAGGCGCGCACAGCACGCACCTGCGGCAAACCTTGCAGATTGGTTGCCAGCGGATAGGTAACCTGGTCTTCAACCACCTGCGGGGAACGTCCGGGATAATCGGTAAAGACGATGACCTGGTTATCCGACAAGTCCGGAATCGCATCCACTGGTGTTTTATAGACCGACCAGACACCCCAGGCGATGATCAAACTGAACATCATCAAAACAATGACCCGGTTACGTGCGGAATATTCAATAATTTTTTCAATCATGGCTGAGAACCTTTAATTCAAGAGAACATCTAATTCGTTCTCGTTCGCCGTCTTGGCGGCATAGCATTTTCCTGCGAAGATTACATCTTCATATCATCCATGTTCAGCAGCTTCTTCCCCGGCACCGCTTTTGCGGGTTGCGGCGTGGCAGACGTCCCCTTTACTTCTGGCTTAGCCCCGGTATGCTGGCTGTGATCCGCCGTCCCACCGCCCTTGAGTTGCG
>CAIRND010000454.1 GCA_903879825.1 uncultured Geobacteraceae bacterium | reverse complement strand
CTGGTGCGGGTGGCGGCCAGTGCCGCCTGTATGTTGCAACCCATGCTGGCCAGAAAAGTCGTCAGCGTTTTGAGGTTATCTGATTCCAGCGCCAGCGCCACTTTTTTGGTGCCGAACTGATAATGGCTGTCAACCATGGCATCCATCAGGCGACTCCGCCAGCGGCGGTGTTTTTCCGGAATCGGCCGTCCACTGAGGGCGGCCAGCACCTCCATAAAACGGTCGGTTTCGGCCAGGCCGGTCAGAGAGGTAAAGCCATAGGCCGGAATATCAAACTGCTCCTTCAGCCTGAGAGCGGCCTTAGCCAGTGAATCGCCCACATACAGCGTAGCCATGCTGCACCCCGCCCTGCGTATCTCGTCCACCGTAATACCACCGGTTGAAAGCGGAGAGACAACCTCATCGATATGACCATCCATGGCATTGGAGATATCCGGAATAGTCAGCACCGTAAGGCCGAAGGATTCCACCAGCTCTTTCAACTCTTCTACATCCGCCGGCGTCAGATGCGCGCCGGGCAACAGATTAACCTGATCAATAATGCTGTCGCCACCCTCTGGCAGAGTCGAGACGATCGCCTCCACCGCAATGGCATAACCCTCCTGCAATGAGCCGCAGTAATCAGGCGTTGCCGCATGAATGATCGGGACGTGTGCCACTTCAGGATGTTCCTGGCGGAAATGCACAATGGCGCTGTGCACATCATCCCCCATGGTTTCGGTCAGGCCGGAGGTCATAACCCCCACTACTTCTGGGCTAAACTTTTCAATCACCCGCCCGATGCCCTTTTTCAAATTGTCCCAGCCACCGAAAATTGCTGAATCCTCGCTCATGGCGGTGGCATTTAAGGCGATCGATTCCTTGTAATGCCGTGACAGCTGCAGCCGGATAAAGGTTGAGCACCCCTGGGCACCATGCAGCAGGGCAAGCATATTGTTGATACCGAGATAGGCCATGGTAGCACCCAGCGCGGGTGAATTTTTCTGTGGATTGACTGTTGCCGCTTTTTTAGACACAACGACCCGTGAGGCGGCAATATCCTCGCCCAGATAGCGATCGGCATGACCAGCGTTTTCGGCCAGACCATCCGCCAGCTGTTCCTGACTCTTTTCCCATGGCGCCGGAGCATTGAGGGTCGGCCAGATCGGATTATTGACCGTCATATCCAACTGCCGGGCAAAGGTCACCATCCCTTCATATCCGGCGTAGGGATGGGAGCGGCCATGATTTATGTCCAGAAAAGGGGTTTTTGTCTTGAGCGCCAGAAACTTGGTCTTGCCGCCAGCCACGATCAGGTCGGGCATTTTTTCGCGCATAACCGCCAGCAGACCCGCAGTCGAGGTATCTTCGATGATCTTGGCATCAGCGTGCATCAACCCTTTCATGCGATAAAAATCTTCCAGGGTTGAGTTTTGCGTACCGGCGGCCAAAATTTCGACCCCCAACTCACGCAGTGAGTTAACCATTGACCAGGTTTTGACACCGCCGGTGAAAAGTACAGCTGTCTTTCCTTCCAGCCTCGTCCGGAAGGGGGCAATGGCAGCGCGGCACTTTGCCTCTTCTTCATCAATCAGACGCTCCACTCGATCCTGCATCGTCCTTTTTTCCAGTCCGTTAACGATATTATCCAGTTCCCTGGCGATGTCACGCAGCGCCTTGGCGGTATCGGTCATGCCGTAGAATGATTCTTCCAGATAGGGCATACCATAAGTTTTCTGCATCTTTTTGGCGAGATTGGTCAACGACTTGGAGCAGATGATGATATTAAGCTTGGCCCGATGGGCGTAGCGCAACTCCTCAAATTTCGAATCGCCGCTGAAGCAGGACAGCACCTGAATCCCCAGCCGGTCAAACAGTGGCAGCATCCCCCATAAATCTCCGGCAATATTGTACTCGCCAATAAGATTGATCGGATATTCACCCAGCACCGGCGGTTCGGTGGTGCCGATCACATATTTGAAGAGAATTTCACCGGCCAGGCGGTTACCGATATTTTTGTCGCCGATGAAGCCAGGGGTGTTGACCGGAATGATCGGTATGGCAACTTTTTGTGCTGCCGCCGTACAGACAGCCTCCACATCATCACCGGTCATGGCGGTCACGCAGGTGGCATACACAAAGATGGCCCGGGCCTGATCTTTGTATCGTTCAGCAAGATCAAGGATCGCCTTGTACAATTTCTTTTCGCCGCCAAAGATGACATCGTTTTCCTGCATCTCGGTGGTAAAGCCCCGGCGATAGAGTTGTGCATCAGAAGAGCGTGCGCCGCGGTTGTCCCATGAATTGCCGGCACAGGCGATCGGCCCATGCACCAGATGGATCGCATCGGTGATCGGCATCAGCACAACGCGTGCCCCGTCATAGGCACAGGAACGCTCTGTTCCCTCTCCCGGTTCGGATTTTTTGCAAAATTTTGGCGCACCCTTGTCGTGGGTGTCGCAATTATCGGTATCGTACCAGTCAGGTTTTGCCATAAGAGTCTCCCGTCGCGTGATAATCGTAATGCTGAGTGTGCGGTGCAGCTGCAACTCAGCAGAGTGTTACCCTGAGAGGCAAAGCACGTGGTATGCCAAGACACCAGAACAGGTAAACATCTTGTTTATAACGATTATTTTGGGGTGACATACGACGGCACTCTTTTTATGCCTAATTATTGTGCATTGGCTATGCAAAGGCGGTTTCAACTGATATTCACTTACCGGATGAAAACTCATTCAGGATCATACAGATCCCGAATGATCAAGAAATACAATTCGCGCTTGACTATGTTAACGCTTATCTGTACTTTTATAAGTACAGATAAGGAGGTTGCCATGCCACAGACATTATCAATTATGGAAGCAAGAAAACAGCTCACGTCCCTACCGGAAACTCTTTTTCACAACGGCCAGCTTGATGTTCTGGAAATCACTCGCCGTGGCAAACCAGTATTAGCTGTGTTGCCGTGGGAATTGTACGAAGCGGTTTCGGAGACACTGGAAGTTATGGGGGATAAAGAGCTGATGACTCAATTACGTCAAAGCATACAAGAGATGGATTCCGGCGAAATCATCTCCTGGCAGGATGCTAAACAGGAGCTTGGCCTGTGAATTGGCAGATTTTGCTAACACCAACAGCATTGAAGCTTTTGTCGGATATTTCGGATCGACGCATCCGGGAGAAAATCGGAGCGGTTATTGATCGTCTGGTTGAAGACCCGGAAAAACAGGGCAAGGCGCTGCAAGGTGAATTGTCAGGATTTCGCAGTATAAGGGCTGCTGGGCAACGTTACCGCATCATTTATCAGATCAGAGGCAACGATATTGTTATAGTAATTGTTGCCGTTGGTATTCGCCGTGATGGAGCTAAAGATGATATCTACAATCTGGCGAAGAAACTTTTCAAATTGAGATTGCTAAGCGATTGAAAATCATTTTTGAATAAATGTTCAATTTGGCTAGATCACCGGTTCACGTGCGTACGCGCGTGAACCGGTGATCTACGAGTTGACTTCTCTAAGGAGCATAACTTATGGAACCCATAAAATTCTTTTTCAAACTTTATCGTTTTATTATTAGAAATAGGCTTCGCTGCGGAAAACCTATGCTTGGAGTATTGGCTGTGTTAGTTTTCGCGGCAATTGCTGGAGACGCCTTTGCAGTCAGCAAAGCTTATGATGCATATCAACTGGCGCAGACAGGCAATTCCCAAAAAGCGTGGGAGATGATATCGGCTGAAATGGCAAACCCCTCAGTAACTTCGCAAGGTGAACTCTGTCAGACACATGCCATTAATCTCATTCTACTTTCAATAATTGTAAAGACGAAATATTCCCCTGCTGATCCTGATATACTTGCCAAAATATCGTATGATTATGCAATTCTAAATTGTGATGCCGACAAGTCAAGTCTTGGGTCCGCAATAGATTCCTATGGATTATATTTTGAGGCCACTAATAGAATCGGGCTGAGTATTCCATACTATCTAAAAGCCAGGCAAATTAGCCCCGAACTATCCATGAACAGGCCATCAACTGAAGCTAAAATTTCTAATGTTTACTGGGCTATGGGAAATCCGGAGCTTGCCGAGCATTACACAGACAGCGCAATTACAATGGCAAAAAGATACTTCGAATCGACCAAAATGTGGCAAGGCCAGTATAAAGGGCAGGAATATATAGCCTACATGGACATATTGTTTCAAAAAATGCGCTTATTGAGTCTGAGTGTAAATCCATCGAACGCGTTGCCACAAATGCGGGAAATTTGGAAAGAAATCGAGGTATTAAATGATAAATGGGTGGCTAAGATAGTCCAGAGTGCAGCAATTAATAGAGCTACTAATGTTTTTGCTTTAAGTGGAGATACTGAGTTCGCACGAAAACTGCTTAGTGAATCTATTGAATTGACAAATAAATACCCGAGCCCATACGCAGAAAAGTTAAAACGAGATGCTCTAGGGAGCGAAGCTCAAATTCTGAAACACGAGGGGAAATTTGATAAAGCAGCTTCAGTGATTAACGATTTGCATAAACGTACGAAGACTACCAAAAAGCTTATTTTACAAGATTACATTTTTGCCGGCATAATCAACGAGTCTGCAGGGAATTATGATCTTGCTGTAGATTTATTAGAAAAAGCGATGAGTGAACTTGAGAATAATCGCTCCAGTTTTGATATGGCGTCACGAACTCGTTTTTTCAGCAATGATATAGCAAACACATATGTGAGTCTGATACGTTCTTATGCTGCACGGTATATAAAAAATGGCACCGTGGAGGACCTGAAAAATGCCTTGCGTACGGAAGGGATGTTGAGAGCGCGTCAATTTGGAGAGCTTAAGAGTGTAGGCGGTAAAGTCAGCCAGCCAAGCACCTCACAGCTTAAACTTAAGCCGGATGAATTGTTGCTGGATTATGTGTTAACGGACAAGGCCATTATTATATTTGCTATCTCTTCCGCCAAAACCAATCTGGCTATGATTCCTTATAACGCAAAGGAATTTAATGCCCTTGCAAGCAGGGTTAAATCAAATCTTTTATCTCACGGTGATACCAAAAAAATAAACGCTGACCTTCTTACCATCAGCAATACTGTCCTGAAACCGGTCGAGAAGTATTTACGGTCAAAGAAAAAAATAATCGTGATTTCTGATGGGTATTTGAGCAGTATCCCTTTCGGCCTCATATCTAGGTCTGGCACAAGCTATTATCCAATTATAAAAGACTATGAAGTGCTTATGATGCCATCTATCAGCTACCTCATAGCAGAAAGAAACGGTCCAAACAGGAAGATCGCCTATCAGAAGGAACTGTTTGCCGTTGCCGACCCGCTTTTTGGCACAGTATCAGTACCTGAAATATATCGTGGTGATGGTAAGGAGTTGATTTACACCCGAGCTATAAACGACATGAATGTTTTTACGCCGTTGCCCGAAACAAAAACTGAAGTCCAAAAAATATCCGAACAGCTTCTGCCTGGAACCAGCAGTATTCTGGTTGGGACTTATGCCACTAAAACAAATGTCAAGAAGCAGAAACTGATTGGTTACCGTTATCTGCACTTCGCAACCCATGGCGTACTCGGCAATCAAATACCTGGTGTTGATGAGCCAGCAATTGTGTTGTCACGGGAACAAGGCAAAGATGACGATATGTTTCTACGCCTTAGCGAAATTGAGAAGTTGAAAATAAACAGTGAACTGACTGTCTTGTCGGCATGTGATACCGGCAGCGGTAAATATTACACCGGTGAAGGCATTATGGGGCTTAGTCGCGGTTTCCTGTTGGCTGGTAGCAGGTCGGTACTTGCAACACTGTGGCCTATCGATAGCCAGGCAACAGTCAAGTTCATGGTGTTATTCTACAAGTATTTGAAATCGGGAAAGAGCAAACCCGAAAGTCTTCGCTTAACGCAACTAGATTTTATGAAGTCTGATGACACTGGAAATTCATCTCCTCGTGGGCTTAAGGCAACAGACAGAATCGTTCAAGACATGAGTTTTGCTCACCCATATTATTGGGCGGCATTTGTACTGACTGGAGAGTAATCGTCATCATTCAGATCGCGGTAGCCAGTATTGCAGTGGTGATTTCCAACGTATGCTGAATACGTTCGGTATTGTCAGCGGCATGAGCCGTGAGGGAAACTGCTGGGACAATGCGGTTGCAGAAAGCTTTTTTGGGAGCTTGAAAATTGAGCGAGTTTTTTTTGCAACGTACAAAACCAGAGATGAAGCTAAAAAAGATATCACTGACTACATCGAAATGTTCTACAACTGCAGAAGAAGGTATTCATACTTGGGGTACGTCAGCCCAAAAAAAATATGAGTATTCATATATATCATCAGAGAAAAGTAGCTTAGCAAAATGTCCATTATTCCTTGACCACGTCAATACATTGGTGTTCCCGTTTCTGGACATACAGAGTAGTCATTGTCTTTCTCCTTAAATGCCAACAGCAAAAACTCCGTAATGGCATCGTATTCCCAATAAGGTTGTCACCCCACATCCCGCAGCAGTTCCATCAAATCCTCAGCCGAAACCCGCGCCGACGTTTCCGTTCCCTCCAGCAGTGAATCAGCCAGATCGCGTTTTTGATGATGCAGAGCGACAATTTTCTCTTCAATGGTGTTGGCCGCCACCAGACGATAGACCGTTACCGGCCTGGTCTGACCGATGCGGTGTGCGCGGTCGGAGGCTTGATCTTCAACCGCT
>CAIRND010000453.1 GCA_903879825.1 uncultured Geobacteraceae bacterium | reverse complement strand
CACTGTACATGCGGGCGGTTTCCGCATGATAATTACCGGTACCAATATGCAGATAGCGCCGCAGACCGTTATAATCCTGACGCACAACCATGATGACCTTACAGTGAGTCTTTAAGCCGATGACACCGTAGGTAACATGCACCCCGGCCTCCTCCATCCGTTCTGCCAGACTGATGTTGGTCGCTTCGTCGAAGCGCGCCTTCAACTCGACCACAACGGCAACCTGTTTACCGTTGTGAGCAGCCAGAATCAGAGCATCAATGATGCGGCTGTGGCGAGAGGTACGATAGAGAGTCATTTTGATGCCGCGAACCTTGGGATCGGTCGCAGCCTCACGCAAAAAGCGCTCTACCGACGTTGAAAAAGATTCATAGGGGTGCTGGAGTAAAATCGCGCCGGCATCGCGAATGACATGGAATATGGTCCGTTGCGTTTGCAGTTGCGGATGGTCAATCGGGTGGTGAGGTGTGTCATGCAAACGGGGGAAATCGAGCCGGGACAGCTCAAAAAGGTCGCGCATGGCGAGCAGACCGGGGACTTCAAAAACATCTGTGGCTTCATCCAGTTCCAGCTCTGCCGCCAGGCGACCACGATGTAAGGGAAGCATGCCAGTGCCGATTTCAAGCCGCACAATCGGGGCAAATTTACGATCCTTCAACTCCGACTCGATCATCTCCATCAAATCGTCGGCCTCATCTTCATCTTTTTCAGTATTGGCATTTCTGGTTACCCGGAAAAGCTCGCACGACACAACCTCCATACCGGGGAAAAGCATATCCAGGTTATTCATCATAACCTCTTCCAGACGGATAAAATGGTCACCTTTGCCGATCCGGATAAAGCGTGGTGTACCTGCATTCACCGGCACCTTAATGCGCACCAGTGAGTTTTGCTTGGCCTTCGGGTAGCGCAGTGACACCAGCAGGTTGAGCGATAAATTCGAAATAAATGGAAACGGATGGGCCGGGTCTATTGACTGGGGAGTCAACAGCGGGAAAATGTTCACGTAGTAAAACTCCCGCAGCAGCTTCATTTCCTTAGGGGTCAGTTCATCAAAGCGTTCAATCAGGATATTTTTTTCTTCCAGCAGCGTGCAGATATCAAGAAAAGACCGCTGTTTGAGTGCCTCAATAGTACGGATTTCGTTATAACACTCGGTAACCTGCTGGCGCGCCGTCCGGCCATCAAGTGACAATTCCCGCATCCCGGCACCGATCTGCTGTTTCAGACCGCCGATACGCTTCATAAAAAACTCGTCCAGATTGCCGCTGACGATAGCGATAAACTTAAGTCGCTCCAGCAATGGCGTTCGCTGATCCTCAGCTTCATGAAGGACGCGGCGATTAAAAGATAACCAGGTTAGCTCACGGTTTAAAAACCATTGGCTATCACTCAGATCAAATTCCCCACTAATGGCTGTCTGCACAGCGGGAGGCTCGGGTGTATCAACTGTTTTGGTGCTTTTCACCTTCCTGATTTTAGGGGGTTTTGGCGCGGCAGTCGCTTCCGAAGTACGTTTTGTTTTTTTGACCGGCTGTTTCTTTTTGGCTTGGCTGAGTTTCACACGCTCTCCATTTTTCTCGAAAGAATGAACTTTGTTTGAATTGTACCCAATTTATATGAGCCTGCAACCTGTTTTATAGGCACGAGCGGCGCAACGACCTCAACCGGTTTGCATCCCGGCCACCATGTATGCTACACCATACCTCTATGAAAAGACTCAATCCACCACAACAACGCGCAGTCAACACCGTCGAAGGGGCTCTGCTGATTCTTGCCGGAGCCGGTTCCGGAAAGACGCAGGTTATTACCACCCGTATCGTTCATTTCCTGAAGGATCTGCGCGTACCGGCCGAAAATATTCTGGCGGTTACGTTCACTAATAAGGCCGCCCGCGAGATGAACGAGCGGGTGCTCGGCATGGCAGGACCACTTGCCAAAGGCATTGTGATTTCGACCTTCCATTCTCTCGGAGTCCGTATTCTCCGCCGCGATATCAAAACACTCGGCTTCAAACCGAACTTTTCGATCTACTCCACCTCCGACCAGTCCGGAGTTATACGCCAGGCGGTACGCGAGCGGGATATTGATCCAAAGAAAATTGACCCCGACCAGATTCTCTGGAAAATATCGGGCCTTAAAAACCGCCTGATCGGGCCAAAAGAGTTTACCCCGGACAAAAAT
>CAIRND010000452.1 GCA_903879825.1 uncultured Geobacteraceae bacterium | reverse complement strand
GGATTGTACGCTGAAACCTTATCAAGAATGTCGTTGAGTCGGATCATACGTTATGCGTCGCCTGTAATAGAAGAATCGGGGATATACGGAAAGTAGATAAAAAAAGGGTGAACCCGGAAAATCCGGCTTCACCCGAGGTGGCAGGTTATGCGCGATGTTTTTTTGAAACTTCGCACGTGATTTTACCGGCAGCAATTTCACGAAGAGCGGTAACTACTTGACGGTTTTTTGATTCTGTCAATGGTTGCGCCCCTTTATAGAGCTGTTTTACCCGCTTTGCAGCCAGTATTACAAGCTGGAATCTGTTTTCAACTTTTTCCAGACAATCTTCAACGGTTACCCGAGCCATATTCTACTCCTTCCTGCAACTTTAGATGAACTGTCTTTGTACTCTAATTCAGTTCAGATATCAAACAGTTTTCCGACTTTTTCCATCATCCTGAAGGTTTTGAGGCGATGTGCAGTCACTATTGACGCTAATTCCTGACACGCAACGGCAAAGTTATCGTTAATAATCAAATAATCGTACCACCGCGCTTCCTTGATCTCCTCGGCAGCCCGGGCAATACGGCGTTCAATGACCTCTAGTGCATCAGTCGAGCGGTGTTCGAGGCGGCGACGGAGTTCACCCATACTGGGAGGCAAAATAAAGACATACACTCCGCCATCAAACTGCTCTTTAAGCCGCTGTGCTCCCTGACAGTCGATATCCAGGACTAGGTCGATGCCGTTTTTTCGTGCTTCTTCAAGGGTGCGCAGAGCCGTTCCGTACATATTACCATGCACGACAGCCCACTCGGCAAAGGCATCTTCCGTAACCATGCACTCAAACTCGGCGCGAGAAACAAAGTGGTACGCTTCACCTTCGACCTCACCCACGCGGGGAGCGCGCGTCGTATAGCTGACAGATTCCTTCATGTCGGGAAATATTTTAAATAATTCACGACAGAGGGATGTCTTGCCGGCACCGGACGGAGCCGACAATATAAGAATCAAGCCTTCACGCTTCATTGGATACACCTTTACAGAGCGTTATTAATTACGTTAGGTCGCTATTGATATAGCGGTTGTACTAAATGTTCAAGCTATTTTGTAATAAAGCCGCCGACCTCGGTAAAAACCGGGCCGGCGGAATAAAGTGCTTCATGCTTACTATGTTTTTACAGAGTTGCTAATACAACTGCGTTCAGTACATACTCGCCGTACCAGATCATTACTTCAGCATTCAATGCCTCTGACCGCTTGAAAAGTTGGGTAGGAGTGCTGAAATCCGGCGCCGCCAAGCTTGAAAATCGGTTTTTCAGCGTGTTTGATTTCCTGAGGCCTCTGTTGTGGCATAGCAAGATGTTTTTTTGCGAACAGATGCCAGTAGACTACAAAGGCACCTGATATCGCAAGAACCATACAACAAAATGCCCCTACTGCCAACTGTATCACGTTAAAATCATGCATATATATCTCCTTAAAATCTGTCGAGAAAGCTCAATTTATGTCGGCACACGCAAGTGCAAGCAGAGCGGGACTATTTATATTTTCTCTTAATACAGTTGCCGGATTAACAACAGCTGCAACCGAAACCAGGCCATTGTATCCTGAAACCTGAACCGGATAAATACTGCCGTCTAGAGAAGCACCATTACCCCACTGCCCGGTTCCCGCATCTCCCCAGGCCCACACAGAATTGTTCATAGCGATGGCTATGGTATGTCCCACGGAGGCGGTTATATCGGTAATATTGCCGAGTCCCTCAATTTTTACCGGTGAACTGCTGCTTGACAGTTTTTCATTGCCAAGCTGGCTGTCCAGGTTACTGCCCCACGTCCAGACCGAACCATCG
>CAIRND010000451.1 GCA_903879825.1 uncultured Geobacteraceae bacterium | reverse complement strand
ACCGATCCAAAACGGGATAAATATCCGCTTGAGTACTATGTAACTATGGCGAAAGAGCTGGAAAAAATGGGCGCTCATATTCTTGCCATCAAAGATATGGCCGGCCTTTTGAAGCCGCTGGCTGCCTACAAACTGGTCAAGGCGCTTAAAGAAAATATTGGCATCCCGATTCACCTTCATACTCATGATACCTCTTCAAACGGTAGCGCCATGCTGCTTAAAGCCAGTGAAGCCGGCGTGGATATTGTCGATGCCGCACTTTCATCACTCTCCGGCTTGACCGCCCAGCCTAACCTTAACGCATTAGTTGCCACTCTGGAAGGGAGCGAGCGAGATCCACTGGTCAATGCCCCCGGACTCCAAAAACTGGCTAACTATTGGGAGACGGTCCGCGATTACTATTCTCCCTTCGAGTCCGGCCTCAAGAGCGGTACGGCAGAAGTGTACCATCACGAAATCCCGGGCGGCCAGTATTCAAACTACAAGCCACAGGTGGCCGGTCTGGGCCTTATCGAGCGTTGGGATGACTGCAAAGAGATGTATCACAAGGTCAACATGATGTTTGGCGACATCGTGAAGGTTACCCCCTCATCCAAGGTTGTCGGTGATATGTCAATGTTTCTGGTCAAAAACAACCTTGAGCCGGAAGATGTGTTTACTTCCAAAGAAGATTTAGCCTTTCCTGAATCTGTCGTCGGGATGTTTAAAGGAATGCTTGGTCAGCCGTATCAGGGATGGCCGGTTGAACTCCAGAAAATCATCCTGAAAGGTGAGCAACCGATCACCTGCCGTCCCGGCGAACTGCTCGAGCCGGTCGATTTTGAGGAGGAAAAATTGAAACTTGAGGAAAAGCTTGGTCACCGTGTTGACGACCGCGCGCTGGTCTCGGCAATTCTCTATCCGAATGTGTATCCCGAATTCGACCGTCACCGCGTTGAGTTCTCTGATACTTCGGTTATTCCGACGCCGATCTTTTTCTATGGTCTTGAGCCGGGACAGGAAACTTCACTGGACATCGAGCCAGGCAAGACTCTGATCATCAAGCTCAATGCCGTTGGCAAGGTGCAAAAAGATGGTACCCGTGCAGTATATTTTGAGTTGAACGGCAACAATCGCTCAGTCGTAATCCGTGATCAGTCGGTACAAAGCGACGAAGCGGTACGGGAAAAGGCAGATAAAAGTAATCCGTGCCATCTTGCGGCACCGATGCCGGGTAAGGTACTGAAAGTGAACGTCAAGGCCGGTGATGTAATCAAGGCTGGTGATGTATTGATGGTGACCGAGGCGATGAAGATGGAAACTAATATTAAGGCCAAAGCAGATGGCGCGGTGGCGGACGTAAAGTTTAAAGAAGGTGATAAAGTCGAAAAGGAAGATTTGGTTATTGTTGTAGTGGAATAGGTCTTACTTGTATGCAAGGACTCGAACGCCCCATTTCCTAAAGGAGATGGGGCGTTCGCACGCTTGCAGTTGACGTATAAACCTAAATTCGGCAGTTCCTTGCCACAAAAAGGCACAAAAGTCACAAAAAGGAGAACGTATATAGTAAGTCAAAAGTTAATCTGCCTGGTTAGTGATTAGTATCGTATTACCCCAAGTATTTCTTTGTGCTTTTTGTGCTTTTTTGTGGCTAACTGCTTTTCTAGGATAAATCATTCAGCTTCCCGCGGAGATACATCTCTTCAACTTTGTCGCGGGCCCATGGGGTCCGTCGCAGAAACTTCAGACTGGATTGAATGCTGGGATCATGGGTAAAACAGCGGATTTCAATGTTCCTACCCATCTCCTCCCAACCATGCTGCCCCACCAGTTCAGACAAAATCATTTTTAAAGTCACACCCTGTAGTGGGTCATGGTTGTTTTGACCAGTCATTTTTTCTCCTCCTCACACACTCAATACGCTCAATTTCAGCTGTCATGTGATCTTTTGTTTCAATACCACGAGGAACTGAAAAACTTCAAGGGGACAAATCGCGCTATTGCTTTTGACTAGTCTGATCACCTGACGTATAATCCGCACCCCGACCGGTTGCCACTGCTGCCTTCCGATCTTACTTACCTTTTTACAAGGAATACCCAATGCAATTTTATATTGATCCCTATTTCCCCGATACGATTAATGCCGTTGGCGATGCCGGTATGGCTGGTTTTGATGAAAAACGTCCTCTCTATCTTTCCGGATGTAAAAACTTTTTGGCAAAGTATCGTGAAGAGATTAAAGAACTGCATCGGGAGGGAAGTAGCGGTAGTGATACAACCCACTTGCTCAGTGACATGATGGATGAGTTGCACAATAAACTGTTCCTTTCCATTATCTATGACATTAGCGGTGGTGATGACATGCTGGAGCATATCTCACTGGTGGCTGTGGGCGGGTATGGTCGTGGAGAGCTGAACCCCTACTCTGATATAGACATCATGTTTCTGCATGATGGCATTCTGCCGTCGATGACGGTCGAGGATATCGCCCAGAAGTTGCTCTATTTTCTGTGGGATATGCGCCTGGATGTGGGCTATTCGGTGCGCATGATTTCTGACTGTATCGAGATGGCATCGGCTGACGGCACGGTTAAAACCGCACTGATGGATGCCCGTTTTCTTTCCGGAAGTCGTCCCCTGTTCGCCAATCTTACCAAGGTTGTTTTTACCCAGATCCTGACTAAATCGAGCGATTCGTTTATTAAGGAAAAGATGGCAGATATGAAGAGTCGCCGCGAAAAATACGGTTCTACCGTCTATCTGCTTGAACCTAACCTGAAAGAAGGGGAGGGTGGCCTCCGTGACCTGCAGACAGCAATCTGGGTGGCGCGTGTTAAATACAAGTTTATCGATCTGCGCGAGCTGATTATCAAGGGCATCGTGGATGAAGAAGAGCTGGAAGCCTATAACGGGGCACTTGACTATTTATGGCGTATTCGAAATGAGCTGCATTATTTCAACGGTCGTAAAAATGATCAGCTGACTTTCGATGCCCAGGTACATCTGGCCAGATTTCTTGGCTATGAAGACAGCGGCAGGGTGTTGGCGGTCGAAGATTTTATGAGAGATTACTATCGCCAAGGCAACAAAGTTGAACATTTTACCTCTAGCCTGATTTCCCGATGTATCTGGCGCGATGAGGGGGCTTTGAAAATATTGGGATACTTTGTCCGCAGGCCGGTCGGCGCCGGTTGTTTCGTGCTTAAGGGTGAATTGATTGTCCCGGATGAAACTATTGTTGAGAGTAAACCGGGCGTCATGATGGAAATATTCGAGCTTGCCCAGAAGCACGGCGTTACTCTCAATGTTCGTGTTAAGGGACTTATCAGGAAAAACCTTGCGTTGATCAACGATAAATTTCGTCGTAGCCGAGAGGTCAATCAGTCTTTCCTGAATATCCTGAGATCTCCAAAGGGGGTTGCCAACACATTGCGTCTGATGCATCACCTGGAGTTTCTGAATCGCTTCATTCCTGAACTCGAACATATATACTGTAAGGTACAGCACGATCTGTATCATATTTATACGGTAGATATTCATACGCTTTTTGCTGTTGAACAGGCTGAGAAGATGCTGAGCGGTGAGCTGAAAGTGAGTATGCCGCTCCCCTGCGCGATCGCTTCCCAAATCGGCAAGCCGGAGCTGCTGATTCTTTCTGTGCTCTTTCATGATATCGGAAAAGGCTCAGGAGGCGGACATGCTGAGAAGGGGGCCGCCATGATTCCAATAATTGCCCGCCGAATGGGGCTTTCCAAGGAAGACAGCGATCGTCTTGAGTTTCTTGTTCGCCAACATCTGCTGTTTGCCCACATCTCACAGCGACGCGATTTAAATGATGAAAAGATGATTGCCCAGTTCGCCCGTCAAATGGAAAGCAGCGAAAATCTGAAGATGCTGTTTCTGCTTACGGTTGCAGATGTCCGGGCAGTCGGTTCGGATGTTTGGACAACGTGGAAGGCTTCACTGTTTCAGGAACTATTCGAAAAAGCTTTCAGTATTATTGATCGGGGCGGATTCCAACAGGAGGCCAGTAGTGAGCGGGTAACTACAGTCATCAAGAAGGTTACACAACTTCTGGAGGACGATCTTCCCGCCGCAGAGGTACAGCAGGAGTTGAAGGCAATGCCGGTACGTTTGCTCCTTTCCAATCCGGCTCCGTTGATAGCAGAACAGGTTCGTATGCTAGTGGGTCTGGAGCAGTCCGATATTTTGATGCGAATTACTCATCAGCCTGAGAGCGGTTATTCCGATTTTATTATCTGTGCTCATGATATGGCGGGTCTTTTTTCCCGGATTACCGGAGTCATGGCAGCCAACGGTATAAACATACTTGGAGCCCAGATCAATACCAGCAAGAACGGCAAGGTACTGGATATTCTGCAGGTTAATTCGCCACAGGGAAATCTGGTCACTGATGCGGCGCGTTGGGAAAGAATTGAGTTGGATATGCGTCAGGCTCTTCATGGTGAGGTGCAGGTATCAACTCTTGTGGCCAAGCGCAAGCGACCAACATTACTGACTGTGCGTCCGGCACCACGTTTTGTGACCAAGGTGGATATTGATAATGAGGTGTCGGAAGAGTACACCGTTATTGATATTTT
>CAIRND010000450.1 GCA_903879825.1 uncultured Geobacteraceae bacterium | reverse complement strand
GAGGAGAAAAAATCGCCATTTTCATCAACGGCGCCGATTCGGTCGGCATCACCATCAAGTGCAAGACCGACCTGATATTTGCCACTTTTCAGCAATGCGGACAGTTCCTGCAGGTTCTGGCCAATCGGCTCGGGAGGTTGTCCACCAAACGAGGGATTTTCACTGGCATGTATTTCATCAACGCCCGGCAAAAGCCGTGGAATAAATCCGCAGCCGGCACCATACATTGGATCAACCACCGCAGCGATGCCAGCTTTCTTGATCAGCTCAAGGTCAACATAACGGCTTATCTGGTGAAAGTACCCTTCACACGGATCGAACAGCTTAACAATGCCTTTTGTTAGGGCTTCGTCATACGGAATCGCTATAACGCGCCGCTCATTTTCAAGGTTATAGGCGACAATTTCTTCAAGAATTTTGGTTGTCGCCGGGAGGGCCGACCCACCAAAAGCCTCCTTGATCTTGAAACCGTTATACTCGGGCGGATTATGGCTTGCCGTTATCATAACCCCGGCTCCTGAACCGGTCTCACGGACCGCCCAGGAAACGGCCGGTGTTGGCGCGTAGTCTTCAGTCAGAAGCACGTTAATACCGTTACCAGCCGCAACTTCTGCGACCCGTCGGGCAAAATCTCGTGACATAAAACGGCGGTCATAACCGATTATCAGCCCCTTACCCCCCAAACCTTCACGGTTCAGATAGTCCATCGTCGCCTGAGCCACCCGGGAAAGATTCTCAAAGGTGAAATCACGGGCGATAACGCCCCGCCAACCATCAGTACCAAACTTTATCTGCATCGTTCCCCCTGAATATGTAAATTATTTTTGTTGACTCTCAAGCCACTGCAACCATACCAGCACTTCTGCAACCGCTCGATAGAGTTCGGGAGGGATGTATTGATCGCTGTCAACCTGCATCAACAGCTTTACCAACTCCGGCGATTCGTGGACATACACTCCGGCTTCCCGAGCACAGGCTATGATCGCCTCAGCGGCCACCCCCGTGCCACGAGCGACGACAACCGGAGCATAGAATCCCTGTTTATAGGAAAGCGCCGCCGCACGACGTTCGTTATTATCACGCTGCTGCATGGTCAATAGTCATCTCGGACGGTATAAGTCCGGCGGCCTCAAGCTGTTCAACCAAACGCGATCTGCCGGTTTCCAGAAGGGGAATTATCGTACCGTTTTCTGCCCGGACTTTAACGGTGACTTTAGCTCCATCCAACAGTAACTGTGCCGTGACCGGTCCAAGATGCGGCAGACTGATAGTAATGCTGGTCTCCCAGGTCCGCTCGCGACCACCAGATTCATTTCGCCCCGCTTCACGCTCGGCAACGGTCCACTTCATGAGCTGACCAGGAAAAAGGTCACCCCGAAATGCTATCTGGCCGCTCTGCAGCGTTGACAACTGTTCGCCGACTACAGCCAGGGTACGCTGGTCAGCTATTCCTTCATGTGTCACTCCGGTTCCCGCCTTTTTAAAGAGAGCCTCAAAGATTTCTGTTGAAACAGGCTTGGCTCCCGCCCGCACGCCTTCATCAGCCACGACAGAAACGTCACCACTCATCTGCGTCAGTCGGGAAGACAAACGCCCCTGTGGTTCTTTGAGGACATCTAGCAGCGGGTAATCGCCGCCAAACCAGCGGGCCAGATGCGATTCGTAAAACAGGCCGCTTTCCCGAAGCCCCTGCTGGAGCATTCGGCTCAGAAGTGGTGCATCGGTTGTCGGTCCGGCCAGCAGCGTTCGAAGTATTCCCAGTGAAGCCTGAGCCGGAACCTGACCGGCTGTTTCACCGAGAAAACTGCTTAACCAACGACCGGTGTCGCTCACACGCGAATCTCCGGCCCGTCCAAAACGGGCCATCAGGAAAGTCTGGTGCGGTTCATCGGTTATAAAAAAAAGATTTACCATATCACCGCGGGAAAGCCCCTTCGGCAGCATGAATTCCAGATTCCGCCCGGCAACCTGAACCATGAAACGGCCGCCTCCCAGAGCGGCCAAAATCTCGCCCTTAAGCTGCTGTCCCGGTGCAAATCCGGACGGCATGGCCTGCTGATTAATCGTTTCAAGAAGTGCCAGACGATCGCCCTTTATCACCGCCTGAAGGAGTTTTGCCATGTCATCGCTCAGCACCATACCGTTACCTGCCGCGACAGGCGCCTGCAGTGCGGACTGAAGAGAACCCTGGGCTGTCGCACTCTGCTCAGAAGCTGCCTGGCCGCGCATGACCGTCTGATAGGTGATCGCCTCATCAAGAATAGCCGTAAAAGCAGGTGAATCAGGCGGGAGGCTTTTCAGCACTGTATTCAGCCGTTCCAATACGTACATCTGCTGGCTCGACACGCCACTCTGACTGTGTTCCAGCACGCTCAGCCAGCGGCCCGCTTCACTCAGTACCCCTGAACCGCCCTCAGGAACTGTGCGGGGTATGGCAAACGTCAACTTCGGTTCTGATGCGATGTAGGTCAGGCGAAGCATGTCCCCCGTACTGACTGCACGCGGCAAAACTAGTTCCAACGCCGTGCCGGCCACCTGCACGAAGACCCTGCCCCCCGGCAGAGTGCCGGTCACCACCGCTTCGACCTCCTCTCCCGGAAGGAACGGCACCGGTGTCAGCGGACGATTAACCGCCTCGACCAGAATAACGCGTGAATCTTGAGCTATCGTACGCAAAATGTTGGCAGCATTGGCTTCAAAGGCTGCCAGTCGCGTCTGCTCCGGAGTCAGACGGCGCGTACCCTGCTGCACGACAGAATTATCTGTTAGCCGGGACGCCGCCGTGTCCCCATACGTCAGAGCCTCATCCATCAGGTTGGCCAGTACTCCGGTTTCGCCCAGTGAACTACGCAGCATACCGCCGATATTCTGGAGTGACGCACGGAATTTCTGATCCACGGACTGCTCGTTTGAAACCAGCAGACTCAGTAAACGGGATGCATCGGAAAGAGTTACCGGTGGAGGCGTCCCTGTCTGGCGGGTAATAGCAAAGGTTGAGCGGGGATCACCGGAAACAAACGTCATCTCCAACGTCTGCCCGACGCGAACCGCCATCGGCAGATCAAGATTGAAACGCTCAGTTCCTACTTGGACCTGGATCCGGTTGTTAGGCAGTTTTGACAGGACTTCCGCACTCACCCGTTGACCAGGAGAAAGTGTACTGACGCGACCTGCCTCCATATCCGCAGAGACAAAAGAGATGTTGGAAGCGCGTGACAGCAGGTCAAAAACCTGCTGTTGAATGTCCGGTGTTAACGCCATATAGTCGTCAGGGAGGGAATAACCGTGAATTTGTGCAGGATCCGGGTGAAGTCCATAACGGTCCTCCTACTTAATCAGCTGATTCAACTCAAATATCGGCAGTAGCACCGCCAGCACCACAATACCAACAGCAAATCCCATCGCCAGAACCAGCAGCGGCTCCATAAGTCCCATCAAGCGGGTCAGGCGGGCACTGAATTCACGTTCGTAGGCAACACCGGCTTTTACCAGCATCACATCAAGATTGCCGCTTTTTTCACCGACACCGGCCAGATGTACCAGAAGCGGGGGGAAAAGCGGGCTCTTCTTCAGACTCCCGGATAAGCTACCCCCCTGCGCGACATCCTCCATGACACCACGCAGAAAAGAGCGATACACCCGGTTGACAACAACCTCCCCGGTAATATCAAGTGCCCGCATAATCGGCACACCGCTGGAAAGGAGCAGGCCCAGAACACGGGCAAAACGGGACAGGATCAGACGCTGCAGCATCCCTCCGGCCATCGGCAGCCGCAACAATAGTGTATCACGTTTCAGGCGCATGTCATCGCGCGTCATAGCTTTTCGGTAGAGGGGGACTGAGGCGATGATCAGTGCGGTGGGAATCCACCAGTATCCTTGCAGAAAATGACTTACTTTGATCAGAATGATCGTAATCAGTGGCAGGGCGGCTTTACTGTCTTCGAAAATTGTCACGATACGGGGTATGACAACAGTCAGCAGGAAGAGCATGACGCCGCCCCCGACCAGAATCATCAGGATTGGATAGGCCAGAGCGGAGGTCACCTTACTCCGAACCTGTTCCTGCTCTTCCAGAAAATCAGCCAGTCGTTCAAGTACGGCATCAAGAGCGCCGCCGGCCTCACCGGCCGCCACCATACTGACATAGCTTTCGCCAAAGATATCCGGTTCGGCCGCCAGTGCCCGCGACAGCGATGCTCCCTCGGCAATACGCTCTTTTACCCGGACCAGAGCCTGGCGCAGAAGACCACTTTCCTCCTGTTCACAGAGCGAACCCATCGCTTCAAAAAGGGGAACCGATGACGCGACCAGAGTTGCAAGGCGGCGGGTGAAAAGCGACAGTTCATCAGTCGGCACTCCCCGGCGAAAGGAAAAGGATCCGGAACTGCCGGCCGCCCCTCCCTCTTCCACTACCTCACGCGGTAGTAAACCTTTACTTTTAAGTTGTTGCGTCGCCTGACGTTCGGAATCGGCTTCAACCGTACCGGCGACCGAGGAACCAGTGGCACTGTACGCTTTATAGCGGAACGTCGGCATAATCGTCCTGGGTGACGCGCAAAACCTCTTCGATAGTGGTAATTCCGGCAGCAGCGCGGGCAATACCGTCATCACGAAGGGTTTTCATACCGTGTGCAACCGCATATTCCTTGATCTCTCCGGCGTGTGAACGGCGGATGATCATCGAACAGAGTTCCTGGTCAATCGGCATAATTTCGTAGATGGCGGTTCGTCCGAGGGTACCAAGACCGAAACAGGCATCGCAGCCCCGGCCACGGTAGAGTTTTTCGGGGATATCCACCCCAGCATACCGCTCTACCGGACGGTACTCTTCTCGGCAGTGCGGGCAGATCACCCGTACCAGGCGCTGGGCCACAACGGCGGTTAAAGAGGAAGCGATCATGAACGGCTCGATGCCCATATCGACCAGACGGGTCACCGCGGAGGCGGCGTCGTTGGTATGGAGGGTTGAAAGCACCAGATGCCCGGTCAAGCTGGCCTGAATGGCGATTTCTGCCGTTTCGGCATCGCGGATTTCGCCGACCATGATGATATCGGGGTCCTGGCGCAGAATGGAGCGTAGTCCCCCGGCAAAGGTCAATTCAATCTTAGGGTTAACCTGGATCTGGCCAATACCCCTGATCTGGTATTCGATCGGGTCTTCGATAGTGATAATGTTTTTCTCGCTGGAATTAACCCGATTCAGTGCGGCGTACAGCGTCGTTGATTTACCGCTACCGGTCGGACCGGTCACCAGAATAATACCGCTTGTCCGCTCCAGCATCCGCTCCAGCGTCCGCACGCTCTGTTCTCCAAGACCAATATCAGCCAGCGACAGGATACCTTTTTTCTTGTCAAGCAATCGCAATACGGCCCGTTCGCCATAATAAGTCGGGATGATCGAAACGCGGATATCGACATCGCGACCGGCAACCCGAACGCGAATGCGACCATCTTGCGGCAAGCGTTTTTCGGCAATATTGAGGCCCGCCATAATCTTGATACGTGAAACAAGAGCATCCTGAATAATTTTGGGGGGAGAGAGCTTTTCGTAAAGAATACCGTCGATGCGGAAACGGACCAGAAGATCCCGCTCGTATGGTTCGATATGGATGTCACTGACCCGCTCTTTGACCGCTTCCGAGAGAATCGAGTTAAGCAGGCGAATAACCGGCGCTTCGTCAGAAAGATCCAGAAGGTCAGTGGGATTGTTCAGTTCGGTAGCGACAGTGGAGAGATCTTCCCCCTGCAGTTCCTGCAGCACATCAAGCGCGGTCCCCGAGGCACCCGCATAGACGTGGTTAATAACATCTGTCAGTTGAGCAACCGGCACAAGCACCGCTTCAATCGACTGGCCGAACAGCAGACGCAGTTCGTCAAGTTGCAACAGACCTGCGGCGCTGGAAACGGCAACCCTTATAACGCCGTCTACTTCGCGCAGCGGCAAAATGGAGTTGGCACGGGCAAACGTCAGCGGCAGACGATTCAACAGTGCGGAATCAACCTCATCTGTGCGGATATCCGCCTGGCAGCTAATTCCCAGCTTACCGGCCGTAATTGCCAGTTGATCAGTAACGTTCACAGTGCCGGTACTCATTTGCCTGAAATCTCTTTTTTCACATCCAGGGGTTTGACGTTGTCAACCGATGTCCCGAATTTAAACCGCTGACCACTGGTCATTTCAGCCAGATCCCGGTCATCCTTAACAATGCGCGGCGTCAACATAATCATCAGGTTGGTCTTGTTTCTTTTCTTTGAGGTAGTTTTGAACAACCATCCGAGGAACGGAATATCACCAAGGAACGGAACCTTGCTGACTATTTCCTGTTCCTGGTCCTGGATCAGTCCGCCGATGATGATAGTTTCGTTGTCTTTCACGACGATGCTGGTCTTGGCAGAACGCTTGGTAGTGCTGCGATCCGTCAGACCGGCGCCAACGGTGATAACTTCTTTTACTGCCGATATTTCCTGATTGATGTCGAGGCGGATATAATCGCCCTCGCTGATCTGCGGCTTGATTTTAAGGTTGATACCAACATCTTTACGCTCAGTGGATGACGTCTGGATTCCGGAAGAAACGGTGGACTGTCCTCCGAACGGTATATTTTCTCCGACAAATATTTCTGCATCTTTATTGTCTGACGTCAGAATATTTGGAGTTGAGAGCACGTTGAGCAGACCGTTGGAATCCAGCGCCTGGACAACGGCAGCAACATTTAACGGTTTAGTGCCAATTTTTCCACTGAGCAGGGTCGCAATGCCTCCGGTGCCGGAACCAGCAGTGGAGAGCATAGAGGTCAGTGCATTGAAGGGGTCATACATCCCGCCACCAGCGACACTACCACTGGCTCCGGCCCCCATTATTCCCACCTGTACGCCGAGATTACGCGATTTATCCAGTGACACTTCAGCAATCAGCACCTGCACAAAAACCTGTTTACTGCGCCGATCCAGCTTTTTTATTACCTGCACCAGGTTACTGTAGTCAGTGGGGGAGGCCATGATCACCAGGGAATTTGAAGCTTTATCGGCAGTGATGGTGACCTTGCCGCTGTCAAATGGCGACGTCTGAGGCGTGGCGGCGGGTGCGGCGGCAGTCATACCTTTAACTACGCCGTCCAGTACCTTTGCCATCTCGGTGGCATCGGTGTTTTCGAGGTAATAGACATTCACTTTACTGTTTACTTCAGGTGGTGCGACATCCAATTTTGCAACCAGCTCGCGAATCGATTTTTTAATCGCGTCATTGCCAAATATCAGCAGGGCATTCAGACGCAGGTCGGCCAGAACACTTGTCGAACTGCTCCCGCCAGGCACCGCAGCAGGCTGGGCGCCGCCTTTCGCATCGGAACCGCTCAGCCACTGTTTGACCGTGGTTGCAGCGTTTTCAGCCGAAGCATTTTTCAGATAGATAATTTCGAGGCCTTCGCGAGTTCGCTCGGTGTCAATCGTCTGTAAAATGCCATGCAGCTTACGGATATTGATGGAAGAATCAACCATCAGGAGCAGATTGCCCGGACCAAATGCCGAAAGGTGGCCATCTTTGGAAATCATCGGTTGCAGAAAGGTGACCGCTTCCAAGGCGGTGATATAATCCAGCTTGGTTACCTGGGCAACATAACTCTCATTGACAGGTGCCTGTTCCCCTTGGGTCAGCAGCTTAAAGCCTGACTGTTTGGCAGCCGCAGAAGGAACAATCTTAGCGACTTTTCCACTCTGCACAACGGTGAAACCTTTCAATTCGAGTACCGAAGTGAATACGTTATAGGCCTCTTCGATTGAGAGTTTTGAAGGAGAATACACCGATATTTTCCCTTTTACCCGGTCATCGAGGATGAAGTTTTTGCCGGTCAGGTCGCTGATGAACTTCACCATAGTGGATATATCCACTTCGTTAAAATTCAGCACGACCCCCTTGCCGCCGGCAGCCAGGGCCGGAGAGGAAAAGAAGGCTGTCATCAGGAATAGAGTGCAAAGTGTCTGTCGTAAGAATCGTGTCAAGAGTGCCTCCCGGTTGTACTTCCCATTCCTTGAGCAGAGCCGCAAAAAAATGGTTTTACCGTATATCGTAGTTGAACGTTTGCGGCTGTCCGTCGCGGATTATATCGAGCTTCAGCCGGCTTTGCCCCTTAAGTGCAATGAATGACTGCAGCGCCTTGTCCGGTGAATCCATCGGAAAATCGTTGAGTCGGAGCAGAATATCCCCGTTTTTAATTCCGATCATTGTAAACAGACCATTCGGTTTCACCTCTGAAGCGCGAAAACCTTCGACCTTGCCATCCTTCTGACTCGGCAGAAGGCGGGCATCACTCATCGCCTGAGCCGGATTGTCAAGTGCGGCATTAAGAGCCCGTTGATCGATAATAAAGCTGCCGGCACCGGAACTCGCCACTGCGACGCCTTTGCTTCCGGTACCTGGCGACGGCGCAGTGGGAGCGACCGCAGCCGGCGGAGTCATGGGAGTCAGCAGTTCGACTTTTTTGTTGTTGATAACGATAAAAGCCCGTTCCTTACCAACCTCTACCAAGCGTCCGGCGTCGAAAACCATATCGCCTAACCGAAACACCCGCTCTTCCTGCTTGGTCATATGACGCACCAGAGCAAAGGTTTCCCGAAAAGAGCCGACAACAGTACCAAGCAGCATCAGCTCAGCCGGTGCCGTCACCGGAGCAGCCTGCACTGCCACCGCTGCCGGAGTATTCGTGATTAACGTCAGGGAACCGGCCGTCGCTTTTCCAAATAGTCCGCCGGTAAGGATGGGTGCATAAAAGGGGAGATCTTCTGTGCGCAGAGCGGCGGATGCGGGAGCGGCAGACGCTGGAGTGCCTTTCGGCACGAAAGCCTTACCGAGGTGAGCGGCCAGACGTCCCGTAGTTATGCCGGCCAACAGGGCAATGATGACGATTCCCAGAAGAATATTTATGATGGTGACGATGCGTGGCATAAGACCT
>CAIRND010000449.1 GCA_903879825.1 uncultured Geobacteraceae bacterium | reverse complement strand
ATCCGGATCTATACCGCACCCTGTGTCGGAAATATGGACATATACCTTTTGCTCGGATTCGGAAAAGCGCGTTGTAATAGATACCTGACCGCCCCCCTTGATGGCATGATGGGCATTGATCAGCAGGTTCATGAACACCTGGCGCAGTCCGCAAGGATCGCCCAGGAGGCGTGGCAAATCTTTTTGCAGGTGCGTTTCGACATCGATAGTATCGTCGAGTACATGGTGTCGTAACAGTTCCAGTATCTCCATCAGTATTTCATTCAGATCGACATCGCCGATCAAGCCGTCCGATTTGCGGCCAAAGTTAAGCAGGCTGTCGATAATTGTTTTGCAGTGATACGATTCCCTGACGATTACCTCAAGATATTTTTGAAAGGAACTCAACCGGCTGTCTTGTGCCAGACTTGGATCGTCCTTGAAGCGCCGTAACAGTGCTTCTGCGTACCCCGCGACGGAGGTGAGCGGATTGTTTATTTCGTGGGCAACACCGGTTGCCAGTACACCAATACTCGACATTTTTTCGGTTTGAATCATCTGTAGTTCCTGGGTCTTTTTCAGTGTCACATCCCGAAAAAATACCAGCGCCCGGGTCTCCTCCCCCAGCGAATCATTAATCGGGTTGGCGGTGACGTCGATATAACGGGTAGTGTGTCCTTCCCAGGCATAAACCAGGGTCGTTTCTACCCGCTCCCCGCACAGCGCACGTTCAACAGGGCAGTTATCCGGTGAAGACGGGATACCGTGATGGAAAATATCTCTGCATGATCCCCCGGAAAGCACCGCTGACGGAAAAAATTGGGGACACATGTGATTAAGGTGCTGGATGGTGCCGCTATGATCAAAGACTATGACTCCGTCATTGACTGAGTCGAAGATAGCCTGAAGCTCATTTTTCTTGTTACGTAACTTTACCTCGTTAAGCTTGCGTTCGGTTATGTCCTGCGTCGTACCGTAGAGACGTGTTACCTGTCGGGCCACATTGACGGATGGCTCTACGATCGTGCAGACCCATTTCGTTGAGCCGTCCCGAAGCAGCAGACGATGTTCGATCTGATAGTTACTGCCCTGTTCTATGCCGCGGCGAAGATTAAACATGACGGTATCACGGTCATCCGGATGAATCAGGGCGGCTAACATTTCCTGCGTTGCATCGGTGCGGCCGAGGCGCATAATATTCAGCAATTCGTCCGAAACACTCAGATCTCCTGTTACCGGATCTGAGCTCCAGGATCCGACATGCGACATGGCCTGCGCTTTGGATAGATTGTATTCACTTTCCCGCAGGGCTTCGTCCGCCCGTTTGCGTTCGGTGATATCCAGCAGTGCCGCGTGGCATTCTTCTCCCGATGCGGATGCCATCATATCGATACGCACGTACAGCGGTGGTCTGCCGCTATCGTTCGCCAGTTTCACCCGGCAGGTTTTTTTATCCCTGCATGCTAAAACCACCGTGAGAAAGTCGTTAAAGGCATGGCGATCTTCAACTGCGACAAACTGCTCAAAATGAAGCCCGGAAAGGGAGGAACGATCCTTCCGCAACAGTGTGGCACCGGTTAGATTGACGCTCTGAATGGTGCCACTGCTATCGAGCGTCACATACCCCACCGGAGCAACGTCGTATAAAAATTCATACTTGTTGCGCGATTGTTCCAGTTCCAGATTGGAACGTCGCAGATCTTCAACCTGCATTTCCAACTCATTCTGGAGGATCTGCAACTGTTGGAAAAGATTCAAAACATCCATGTCCGGGCGGGTCGACGTGACAGAGATACCGCCGGAAAGCGGTGATGAATCAGGGGAGGGGGTCATGGCCGGAACACCTGACTGTAGCGTGTGCCAAGAGCATCAGCGGTCAGAATCGCGGCTGCAACCATTGCGGCATCGACAGGGAACCAGGTTGAGTGGATCGTTTCTCCCTCAGCAACCGATGCTGCTGCAATCTGTCCGATCTCTTCCGGGGTGGGATTGATTATATCAAGATCTTCCAGGCAGAGCGGCAAACCAACGCTGAAACAAAAATCCTGAACCTCTTTGATGGCGCTGGAGGGACGCCCCTCCAGTACCAGTTGGACAATAACCCCAAAAGCAACTTTTTCACCATGAAGTTTCTGCCGTGTTGCTGCCAATGTCGTTAAACCGTTGTGGATTGAATGTGCTGCGGCGTGCCCGCCGTTTTCAGAACTCAGGCCGCTCAACAAGGTGTTTGCCTCCACTATCGCCTCCATCGCGGGGGTGACGACGTGCTTTTCAGCGGCAAGCTTTGCCTGCAGTCCGAATTCCAGCAGGGTGTCGTAGCAGAGTCGTGATAACGCCTTGGCGGCAAGAGTAGGGCTGCCGCCATCGGTGAGCGGATTGGGCTTTCCACTTCTGGCACAGGTGTCTGATTCCCAAAAAGTGGCAAGCGCATCACCCATGCCTGCCACAATGAATCTGGCCGGCGAGGTGGCAATTAGCGTTGTATCTACCAGGATGCAATCCGGATTCTTGCGCAGAAAAAGGTACCGCTCAAAGACTCCCGCTTCGGTGTAAATAACCGATAGTGCCGAGCAGGGTGCATCGGTTGAAACGACGGTAGGCACAACAATCACCGGCACCTTCATCTCATGCGACACCGCCTTGCCGGCATCAATGGATGCACCACCCCCGAGAGCAATGATCACATCAACCCGGTTTGCTGCTGCAATGCCGGAAATCCGTCTGATTTCCACGTGGGAGGAGACGCCCTGGAAAGATTCCTGGAGACAGGTGACCCCCCTGTCGGCGCAGCTGGCCTCGATGTCAGCGCCACATAATGACAAAGCGGTCTTCCCGCCGATAATCATGGCACACGTACCGATGCGGGCCGTGTGCAGACCGATTTCCTTGATAGCCCCGGCCCCCTGAACATAGCGGCTCGGCGAAAGCAGCATTCGACTCATAATGTCATTCCTTTCTCACCGGTTTCAGTATCCACCGCAGACGCCGTCCATTGGTACCTGTTTGATGGCTATCTGT
>CAIRND010000448.1 GCA_903879825.1 uncultured Geobacteraceae bacterium | reverse complement strand
CGCACAAGAAAGTCGAGCAGCTGAAACCGTCTTTATCTGAGGTATGAGAGCTGCTTCCAGCGATGCCATACGGTCGCGGCCAAGAGTTTCCAAAGCGACACGTACTCTGTCCGAATCCGCGATAAGAGCCGCCACGTCTACCCACAAGCACACATCAGAGACACGCTTCAGATAGTTGACTCCACTTGCAAGGAGGCTGACCGCACCACCATGGTTTCCGTTACGCCAATGGAGCATGGCTACTGAAATTTGGAGGGTTCCCTGTAGAAAGTTCCGCATTTCACCCGTTTCACCCAGCCACATTTCTTCAATCGTCTCATGGCAGTCGTACCATTCGCGGCTATTAAATTGTCGTATAGCCAGGAGGAACTGTCCTGGTGGTGATTCTACGCATGTGAGCATTGATAGGTCTCCTCAGTGTCAAATCATTACAACATTCTTCTGAAATCAATACTGACTCTCTCGCGCTCTTTTTGCAGTACAAATCCACGTGTGAGAACGTCAGCTTCGATCTCTTTCATATGCAACGCTCCCCAGGGAATGATGATCGTATCATAGCGCTTAAGACCCGTATCCAAGTGGCGAAGCACCGCAAGGTTCCTGCTGTGCAGGATGTCATTCATGATGATTTCGTTCATGTCGGGCGTTATATTTTTCTCCGCCCAGTCATTAAGCGCCAGAGCACCCTTCACAAAAGAAGATTTCTTGTGCAGGTGTTCGCCAACGGCATTGAGAAAGACGATTGTTGCCTGTTGAAAGTCGCTGATGTCTACATCTGACCTGAGGATATCAGTCCCAGCCAACTGCCCCCGGTTTTCTGTTCCAGAAGTGAGCCGGCGGGGTGACTCGAACTCATCCTCATCAATGAGTGTACCTCTAAAGAGCAGCTTTTCCTGAGATACCAAACCAAGAGAGCCCGCCACTTCACCATAATCAATACTGCTACGCAGCAGGTGTTTATTGTCGCTGACACCTTCCGCCAACACAATGGTCCGTCCTGGAGTGGCCGAATCGGCCATCGTGTCGTAAAATCCTTTGTCCCCTACATGAATCATGGCAGCCAGCCGGATTGTTCGATTACCACGAGTGTAGGTCCGCTCTGTCATCGTGAGCCCGGCAGGTGCAAGGCGCATAAAGCCGCCGGTATACTCGGCCATGTATGCATTTGCCACCGTAAAGACCGCGAGCAGCAGGACTATCGGGACAACAAGCACGTTCACAGCACAGAAGATCAGCGTATTCTTGCGACTAAAGAACGGTCCACTAAACAACGTAGCTGGTATCGTGAGACAACGTTCGCTCCCCTTCCGGAAACAGGTCAGTGGCACCATACCGATTGCCACCTGCATTGCAGCCATTACGAGACCGTACAGCTGAAATTTTGCAAGGAGCGGGAAGAGCGACGTGGAAACAAGTGACCAGAGGACAAAGAGAACCAGAGGGAGAATCACTCGCTTTGGCAACCTCCGGTCGATGCCGAGGCTGAGGTAAATCGGAACACTCATAACGATGACGGTGACGGCCAAGAGATTGCGCAGATCGGAAAAGGGCATCAGTGGGGTCAGCAATGAAACAAGTTCGTCAACAAGGGAGAAACCTCCATCGGCAACGAACAGGATCAGGAACAGGTTGGCATATATTCTCATCGGTTATTTTCCCGCATCATCTTAGATATACATAATCGCAGTTCATTTGGCTGTATCGTGTTCAGGGAGAATGGACTCCTTTTTCCGGTACACCATTCCTTGAAAAATCGCCACGACCGCACCATCATCATCGGTAACGATGACTGAATACGACGCCAGTTTCGGGTTCAATGACTGCTCCCTGGCTTCTGCATAAAGAGTCCCCTTGGTTGCTGCTTTCACAAAAGATACCGTGGTATTGATACCCATAGCCAGCGTGCCGTGGGAATTTGAAGCGACGGCAAAAGCAAAGTCCGCTAAGGTAAAGATGGCGCCGCCATGTACCGTTTTGGCACCGTTAAAGTGATACGGCTCAATCTTCATGCTCGCTTGAGCCCACCCTGATGTAACATCAAGAAGTTCTATGCCGACATGGCGGGCAAACAAGTCCTGGTCTGAAAAAAACTGCTTTATTTTATTCATGGGGTAGCACGTCTGGGAGTCGTCTTCGTTCATGGATTATCACCTAACGTTTTTACTGTTTTGCCCGGTGGCAAAAAGTTATCACCAGACACCACAGATTTGCCGGTTTTGGCTTCCAGCGCCTTACGTGCTTCTTTAGCGATTGTTCCACCCTTCTTTGCAGCCACCTTATTTTCAACCATGCCGGTTGCATCATCAACCTCAGCAATCTGCCTTGTCGATAACTCCGCAAGTGCGGTAAAAATAAGTTCTGCCTCACTCATATGATCGCGCAGGTTCTGGCTCTGCAAACCCTTAATCTCTTTGTGGTCATTGACACTTACCCCTGACCATTCCTGATGAATGATGTTAGTAAGAATGGCAAACTGCTGACCTTTCTTGATGTCGTGTTCAGCCCAATAATCTGCCAGTTTGTTGCGTGTTTCCTGTCCGGTCATGCGCTGCTGAATCCACTTTTCACTGCGTCCGTGCTTCTGCCAGGTTTCTCTGGCACGATCCAGCGACAATGCCGGATCAGCCATCTCCTGCATACGCTCATAGCCGACCTTTGCCAACCAGAGCTTGATCGGCTCCGCCTTTGGGCTGGGTACGGACTGCACCAGACGCAGCAGGGTTTCAGCAGTGGCAACGTCGGTAAAATAGTTTTTACCATCAGCGGCAGGCAGTTTCAGTCGGTGACAATTTGTCACCGACTGAT
>CAIRND010000447.1 GCA_903879825.1 uncultured Geobacteraceae bacterium | reverse complement strand
GGCGGCATGATCGCCCTGGCCTCAAAATACACCGTTGCCCGGATGCTTGAACGGGATGACTTCCACAAGCGATATACAACTCAGCAGCCGATTGCCATTCATGAATTTCTCTATCCACTGATTCAGGGTTATGATTCCGTGGCAATGAAAGCTGACGTGGAGCTGGGTGGAACTGACCAGAAATTTAATCTGCTCATGGGTCGTGAACTTCAGCGCGAATGGGGCCAGTCACCGCAGTGTGTGCTGACGATGCCGTTGCTTGAAGGGTTGGATGGAGTTAATAAAATGTCCAAGTCACTGGGCAATTACATTGGCATCAGCGACCCGGCAGACGATATTTTTGGCAAGATCATGTCGATTTCTGACGTACTGATGCTGCGCTACTACGAGCTGCTTTCTGACCTGTCTCTGGCCGAAATTGACGTATTGAAGAGTGATCTGAAAGACCATTCTCTGCATCCGATGGCTGCCAAAAAAAGGCTGGGACGGGAGATTGTGTCCCGCTTTCATGGTGCAGGCGCCGGGGAGAGTGCGGAAGAGAACTTCGTCAAGCGTTTCAAGGAAAACGAGATTCCGGAAGATATGCCGCAGGTTAGCTTCGCTCTGGTTGACGGTGGCATCTTGTTGGCAAGGGCCATGACCGAAGCTGGACTCACCAAGTCTAATGGTGAGGGGCGTCGAGCGATTGATCAGGGGGGTGTCAAGCTGAATGGTGAAAAAGTCAGCGATACCAATCTGGAACTGGCAGCAACCGGCGAATACATCGTGCAAATCGGCAAGCGCCGTTTTGCGCGGATTATGGTTGTGTAGAACATTTTCACTCTCTGATACATATAATGAAAGGGCGGCTCTCAATGCGGGAATCGCCCTTTGTTTATAAATGCGCCTGAGGAGTCTGTCGGACTTATAGACACATCTGCTGCGTATTATCACCCGATCCCGAACCACGTTCAGGAGTTATTATGTCTGCCGTGCCATCAACTCCCACAGCCATGCCTGATACAGGCAAAACACCAGAAGCCGCTCTGCGTCGTCAGGCAGAATTGCTTGCCCGTAAAAAAAATACCCACATAGCTGAAACCCTTGATTCTCCACTGTCCGAAGGTTCAAGTCTTCTCCACGAATTGCAGGTGCACCAGATTGAATTGGAGATGCAAAGCGATGAACTGTGCAAAATACAGCACGAGCTTGAGGAGTCCCGGTCCCGCTACTTTAATCTGTATGACCAGGCACCGTTCGGATATCTGGTCCTCTGTGACAAAGGGCTGATCCGCGACGCCAACCTTGCTGCTGCTGCCTTGTTTGGTGTGGCAGAAAATCATCTGTTAAAAACCCCATTATCAAAATATATCTTCTCTGAAGACCAGGATAAATTTTATCTGGAGTACAAACAATTTAAAAAAAGGGGACAGAAGCGAAACTGGGAGACGCGCCTCAAGAGGAGCGATGGTTCTCACTTCTGGGCTCATATAGGGGCGACACCGGCAAAGAATGGCGAATGCTGGATTACCCTGGGTGACATTACCATGTCCAGAAAAGCCGAAGAAGGGCTACGCCATGCCAGAGAAGTTGCCGTTGCCGCCAATCTGGCAAAAAGTCGGTTCCTCGCTGTTGTGGCCCATGAATTTCACACGCCCCTCCACCTTCTTACTATCAGTACCGATATCCTTGACCAGTATGGAGATCGTATTTCCGCCGCGGAACGATTTGAACAGCATGAACAGATCCGGCATGCAACACGTCAGATGTCCGCTTTAATTGATTCGGTATCGACATTCAGTCGCCAGGAAAAGGAATTTTCCTCCATTAACCCGGTGCTGCTGGATATAGGTGCGCTCTGCTCTGCAATAGCCAGGGACGTTAAAAAAGTGTGGGGTGACGGTCATGAGTTACACGTTGTCATCGCCCCGGATTGCGGGACATGCCTTATGAGCGAGGTGTTGTTGCGGCGTCTCCTGGAGAATCTACTTACAAATGCCTTCCGGTTTACTCCGGCGGGTGGGCTCGTTTCTCTCTCAGTCAGTCGTCACCCGGGCCGTCT
>CAIRND010000446.1 GCA_903879825.1 uncultured Geobacteraceae bacterium | reverse complement strand
GGTGGTGAATCCCGCAACATCAGAAAAAAGTACCGTTATTTCCCGTTTCTGACCACCAAGCTGGGCCATTTCCGGATTACGGATCATCTCGTTTACCAGTCGTTCGGTAACATAGCTGGAAAACATGGCGCGAATCTGGCGTGAGTGTTTTTCTTCCGAGATCCAGCGGGAGATGATCCCCGCCACGGAGATAAAGCACATGTTGAGTATCGGGTATGAGGCGTTAAGCCATACGTTGTCATAGATGAGAAAGAGCGTACAGGGGACAACATAACTTCCTATCAGGGTGCAGGAGAGCACGACTCCGGATTTTGCCTTAAGGCGGGGGATTAACACAATAAGCAGCAGGCTTGTGACAATAATCACCATCACTTCAACGAGATAGGGGCTTCTCCTGATAAAATCATTTTTCAGGATATTGTCCACCACCGTGGCATTCTTCTCCACACCGGGAAAACTGGCTGAAAAAGGGGTTACTTTCTGATCAAAGGTACCTTGAGCGGAGGTCCCGACAAGGACGATCATATCCTTCAATGTTTCAGGGGCAACTCTCCCCATCAGCAGGTCAGAGGCTGATATCTGGCGGTAGCTGTTCTCCGCACCCCGATAGTTGATAATTTCCCGGCCACTCATGTCGGTGCGGATGATACGGCTACCAAGTTCCACCGCTGATCCACCGTGGAGTATAAGGCTCCCCATGGGGAGCTTGGCAGCGATTCGGGCTATCTGAAGAGAAAATGAGGGATAACAGTCATCGCCGTAGTTCAGGTACAAAATTTCCCGGCGCAGTACTCCATCCATATCATACAGGTTGGAGACCTGACCAAGCGTCGCGACGGCACCTAAATCAGCGAGCGGAGGCGTTACCTTCGTCGATTTAATGGCCCAGTTTTTCCACGCTATGCCCGGTACGGTTTTTATCGTCATGAAGGCGGCGTCCTCAAGAAAAGCCGGAGCGGCAGGCACTTCCGTACGCTGTTGACGGGAGCCGGTCACCTCAAAGGGGGTTGCCAAAACAACATTTCCCGCTTTTTTGAAGGCGCTCGCCAGTTTGCCGTCAGGTATGCTGTTCTCCCGTTCGGTATACATAATATCTATGCCGATAACTTTGGGATTACCCGCTGATATCTTGTTCACCAGATCAGCCTGAATATCGCGTGACCAGGGCCAGCGACCGATCTCGGCAATGCTTTTTTCATCCACCATGACAATGGTGATATCGGGAGCGGGATGTGGTTTACGGAAGTGGTTACGCAGATTCAGGCGCAGGTCGAAGGTCTTGCTTTCAAGCTTTTCCTGAAAATATTCAGGGTCAACAACCTGGAGGGACAGAAACAGCAGCAGCGATAGTGCCGAAATCAGGTAAAAAGGGAGATTTTTCTTCATGGTGTTCCTGTGTGAGGTGGCAGTAGCCACTCCCGTGACGAGAGCGGCTACCGTGATAGTTGCACGTTAAAACTTAACCCCGATATCTACCCTGGTCGGTTGTGTTTTTACCGGCTGCTGCGGAATTACTGGAATCACCGGCACCACAATTGGGGTTTGTATTACCCGTGGCTGTGCTGGTGCTGCCACCGCTGCCGGCAGCGGTGGCAGTTTGATTTCTGTCCCGGCTATATTGGTATCTCTCTTCAGAACTACGATTTCAGCCGGAGTAAGTTTTTCCACCTTTATTTCTGGCAGAAGTTCCACCGTTGCCAGTTTTGCAGTAACACCTGCCGTTCCTCCGCCTGTGGAGTCTGTTGCAGTGGTGACCACAGATATTTTAACGGCATCATTTTGCGTCTCCGCCACGGGTGTTTTCTGATCAGAAGATGCGGACTTTTGTTCCGCTGCCGGCTGAGTCTCCGCTGCCGTTGTTTTTTGATCCACTGCCGGCAGCGTCTCCGCCGCAGGTGTTTTCTGATCAGAAGAGGCGGGCTTTTGTTCCGCTGTCGCTGTTTTTTGTTCCGCTGCCGGCAGCTTGACCGCTACGACAAGAGACTGACCGGGGGAAAGCAATGTCGGTTTTGTTCCGGGTGCTGCCTTGAGTAATCGCACATCGACGATGCCCTCAAGGCAGGTAACCCGGGTAAACGACTTGCCATTCAGAGTGCCGACATCAAACAGGATCACTGTCCCGCGAGCAGCAGCAACAACAGTAGGCGTCTTGACTTCAAAGCGCGTCTTGCCCACCACCGCCCGCATCTTGCCATCCAGCAGATTAAAAAGTGAATCGCCACGGTCAGAGCGCGAATGCACAAAGGTATCGATGCTCATGCTTGTCTTTTCTGCCAGCGTCAAAACACTGTCGTCAATAAAGAGCATCTTGACCCGCCCCCCCTCAGCCGTGGCTACGGTATCCTGCAGTTCTAGCCCCAACTTGGGTTGAGCATCAAGTTTTTTAGTTCCCCGCGCGACGGTTGCCTTGCCGCGCACCGTTACAACTGATGCCAGAGGCTCAGCACTTACCATCACCGCCGTGGTAAAAATAAATCCGCCGCATAGTGCTGCAATGAATGTTTTCATATCAGTACCTTCCCTGAAGCATGATGCTGGTTATGCCACGGGTATATCCATAGCCGCTTATATTTGAAGTATTGCTCGTGTATTGGTGCCCCAGCGACAGGCCGAGATGTTGTGACGCCTGCCAGATGAGCGATGCACCACCGGTAAGCGTGGTATCCGAACGAACCTCCGTCGCGTCTGCCAGAATTTCATCATAGTTCCTGCCGGATGCTTCCGCTGAAACGTCCAGCATAAGTGCGTGCGGCAGAGAAAAGGTAAGCCCGGCAGAGCCGGAATGAACGAAAGAGCTCCAGGCTGAAACGCGGGTTAACTCACGGTCAAAGCTATATCCCACTCGCACATTGATGGTTTCGGAGAGAGGCTGGCGATAGCTGAGTATAATTGAATGAATGACACCGTTCCTATCCGTATTTGAATCGTTGAAAAAAGATTCACGGAAACGATAATCAAGACCGATGACAGTACCGTCATCCAGGCTGACCAGAGCGCCGGGAGTGATGCTGTAGTCATTGACGAACTTCTTTCCCCCCAGCTGTATTGATTCAAAGCCACTGCTCAGTTTCGCAGAAAGAAGCGGAGTAATACGGCGTTTATAGGCAACATCAAAGGTATTTTGAGTCAGGTCGAAATCAGTTAGATGCAGGTGCAGTGTCTGATAGAGCGAATAACTGCCTGTTAGTTCCTGCTGACTGTCGCGGTACGCGATGCCGTTGAGGCCAAAATTGACTATCCCCTTCCAGTCACCCATCCGGTCACTACCGGTCGGTAGCAGCGTGGGGTCGGCTGCCAGCGGCACGTTGGAATCATACTGCATACCTCCCATCAGGGTGGCTCCCCAGCGTTTGCCGCTGCTCTGCCCGCGAATGTTTGCCAGATACGTTTCCGCGGCTGTTTTCATTTCGGCATCCGGTTTCAGTGTCAGCAGGTTTTCAAAATAGTCGCCGGATTCGTCAAAGCTGCCGTGATTATAGTAATAGGTGCCCAGTTCCAGATTGATACGCGCATTGCCCGGATCCAGGCGCAGAGCGCTTTTTAAGGCAGATTCGGCAGCGGGATTATTGGTGCTGTTGAGAGCAATAGCGAGATAAAGCGCCGCTTCAGGGTCTGCGGGATGCTCTTTGACGGCAGCGCGGAACTCCTCTTGAGCACGGGCAGCATCACCGGCATCAAGAGCGGTTACTCCGCGCGCCATCCGTTTTTCAAAGTCGGCTTCGGTCGCAAAGGCGGGGTGAGTCATCAGGCAAAAGGTGCAGAGTAGGGTCAGTTTCCGAAGCATGGTTTCTCCTGCCGGTTATTGAATGGTTGTGGTGAGAGTGGGGGTAAGGCCGCTTACCGGGGTACCATTGATGTCGAACGCTTCAAAGGAGAGCAGTTTGAAGTCTTCCACTACCGGGAATGTTCCAGCGGCGACTTTCAGATGCAGAGTAATCAGGTCGTTCGTTTGGAATCCGGCCGCGATAACCGCTATAATAGCGAGTTGTCCCGGTGCTGAGGTCGTAGCGGGAGTGAAGGTGGCACCCGGCAGAGTCTGGTTCTGGGGTGCAGAACTGGTTATCTCTACGGTAGCGGTAGGGTCGGCTTTTCCATCAAGGAGAAGTGGCGGCTCGACTCCGGCCGGAACGGTGATGGTCAGGTTTATGCCGGCAATATTCTGCCCTGTGCTTAATGCACTCGGTTTGATGACCGCCTTGATTATACGGTCAGCCTTCGGTGATTGCGTGCTGCCGCCGCACGCTGACATCAGCGAGAGTGCCACCAGCGCCAGTATCAGACAGATCATATTTTTCATGGTTGGTTCTCTCCCCGGTAGTTTCCTGTGTTTTGTATCATAGCCCCACCACCCGGCGCAATATAACGATCGTGTCGCCCAGATTAAGTTCAGTTCTGTTGGGGTCCGGTTGCGGTACCCCATTTACCAGCGGAGCTACTCTGCCATGGCTCATCTGTCTGGTGTTTGGAAATTCAAGCTTCATGGCAAATTTGAGCGACATGAGGGCATCGGCCAGTAGTGGTTCGATTTTGCCTTGGGCATCGACAATTACTCCGTCAACTTCAGGGGCGATGCCGATATACACATTTGAAGATTTGGCGTCTGAGATATTGCCGGCGGCGTCCCTGGCGTAGGCATAGATGGTTTTATTTCCCCAGGTGCTGCAGGTGAATGCTGACTGGGCCGATGCTGACCAGGCCGGGTCGGAGAGCAGCGGCACCGTGGCACTTTCAGAGAGCAGATAACCGGTGACAGCGACTGCGTCGGTGGCTATCAGGCAGGATACCGGCACCGTACGGGTGGCAGACGTTGCCGAAATGATAAATGATGTGACAACCGGTGCGATGGTATCAAGTGCTGCCGCTGTCAGGCCAGCACTGCAAGAGGCGGCGATGCCGCCGTTTGTGCCACCACAACTCCAACTCCACGGGCCAGTGCCGCTGACCTGAGCGGCTGCCCCCGTAGCACACAGATTTGTCGTTGGCAGCACGGTAAAGGTAGCACCGTTACTGCTGCCGCAGACGCCGTTGACCGGAATGGCGTAGATGATATTTCTGACCACGCTGCTGCTGTTACCGGCTGCGTCGGTCGCGGTCGCCGTGACCGGCCAGGTACCTTCGCGCGGAATGGCGAGTTGCTGCGAGAATATGCTATTTGTAATGACCGGAGTATAAGTATGATCGTTGAATAAAATCGATACGGTTGCCGAGGAGATATTGTCGCTGACGCTGCCCAGGATAGTCAGGCTGCTGTCTGCCGTAGTGATATCCTGATTCGGGTTTGTTATGGCCAGTGACGGTTTGGTGTTGTCGTAGGTAACGGTGCGCATAGCGCTGGCCGTATTGCCTGCCAGATCAGTCGCCGTTATCGTGATGCTGTTGAGGCCGACGGCAAGATTAATGGCCGTGCTATAAGCGCTGCCGGTCAGGGAGGCGCTCTGCGGGGTGCCGTTGTTAACCGAAACGGTGACGGTGGATGTTTCGTTGATCGTGCCGCTTATCATTACCACTGCCTGGGCAGTGGTACTATTATCGGCCGGAGCGGTCACAGTAAGAATGGGAGCTGCGCTATCCAGAGTAAGCGTGCGGCTGTTGCTGGCACTGTTGCCCAGTGCGTCGGCGGCAATGACTGTGACCGTGTTGAGCCCCTCCTGCAAAGTGATTACCGCGCTAAAAGTGCCGTTCGTGACGCTAACGGCCGCATTGTTGATCGTCAAACCGGCAACAGCGCTGCTATCGGAAATAGTGCCGGAGATGTTGAGGGTAGCGGTGTTGGTAATAGCCCCATTGCCAAGGGTGGAGACCGTCAGTACCGG
>CAIRND010000445.1 GCA_903879825.1 uncultured Geobacteraceae bacterium | reverse complement strand
TATTGAGCTGATTCCGCCGGTGGGGGAGCCACTGACCGGGCAGACCTTTACGGCAGTTATCCACCGCCAGGATGGCCAGACAGAGCAGATATCATTGCGCTGCCGCCTGGATACAATCAACGAAGTTGCGTATTTCAGGGCGGGTGGGATTTTACCGTATGTGCTGAAGAGGTATGTGAAGAGTTAATCTTGAAAACGGTACTTCAACCACAGAGTCACAGAGAACACTGAGAGTTTTTTAAAAAACGGGGTATACCCAAGAGGTTAAAGTCAGGTATTTTTGTAACAACTATAATTTGTCGGATGTAAAAAGCTTTTCTCTGTGATCTCAGTGACTCTGTGGTGAGGTTTAAAGATTTTTTATTAATTGCCGTCGCGACTGAAGCGGTAGCCGACTGCGCGCACGGTCTGGAAATGCCGTGGATGTGAGGGGTCTGGCTCGAAATATTTACGGAGCCGGACGATGAAATTGTCCAGTGTTCTGGTTTCGGTGTCGCTGCTGTAGCCCCAGACAGAGTGGAGCAGATCGCTGCGATGCACGGCCTGGCCCTCTTTCTGGAAAAACAGCGACAGCACCCGCACTTCCATTTCGGTCAGATCAATCTCACCCTGGGCAGTTTTGGCCCGATAGGAAAGCAGAAATACCTCGTTGTCACCAAAACGATAGCCCTCCTCAACCGGTTCCGGCCGATACCACGAAGAACGCCGCAGCATTCCCTTCACCCGCAACAGAAATTCCACCAGATTGAACGGTTTGGTTAGATAATCATCGGCACCGTTTTCTAGACCTTCCACCCGGTCGGCATCTTCAGAACGGGCGGTGAGCATCAGGATAGGGACCCGCGGATCAAGCGTCCGTATGGCCCGGCACGCCTGAAAGCCATCCATGCCGGGGAGCATGACATCAAGAATAACCAGGTCAAAACGCTCAATTTCAAGTGTTTTTAGAGCCCGCTCGGCGGTCTCGAAATGACTGACCCGAAGCCCTTCTTCTTCAAGATTGAAACAGATGCCGCGCGCCAGATGAATTTCGTCTTCTACGAGCATGATATGAGGTTTGTTGTCAGTCATGTAAGATCGCCCCCTGCCGCCGGAATTTTAATGGTAAAGGTACAGCCTTTGCCGATTCCGGCGCTTGTAACGCCGACGGTTCCGCCATACCCCTTGATTACGGATTCGACGATGTAGAGACCAAGTCCGGTGCCGCGCACATTGTCACCCGGCGGCTGGACTCGGTAGAATCTGTCGAAGACCAGTTTTTCCTCTTTTCGGTCAAGCCCGCGGCCGTGGTCCAGTACAGACAGATATAACCACGCGCCATTTTTTACCAATTGCACTGCAATATCAGGGCTTTGCGGTGAATAGAGTACCGCATTTTCAAACAGGTTGCGCACTACCATACTCATCTCTTCAGGATCGACCAGTGCCTTCAGCGATGGTGCTGCTTCGAATGTAATGGTACCCCCCTGCGGCAGGGTGCCGCGTTCGCGCTCGACATGCTCACTCACCAACAGTGTCAGATCGGTCAGGCGGCGCTCGGAGTGCTTGCGACGCTGCTCAAGCCTCGCCGCCATCAGCAGGTTGTTGATCAGATAATGGAGGCGATCGGTGTCGGCCAGCATGGTGGTAACGAAGGAATCGAGGCGTTCTTCCGAGGGCCTGCGCAGGCGAATCGTCTCCAGGTGAAGCTGGATGGAAGCGAGTGGCGATTTCAGCTCGTGAGTCACCTGGGAGATAATATTTCGCTGCTGCACATAGAGGTGTGACTGGCGGTTCCAGTAGACAAAAATCACGTACACGCCGATCAGGATCAGCACCATCATGACCAGGCCCTCTACCATGACCGGCCAGTTGGCCCCCTGCCCTATCAGCTCCGGGCGATATTTCTCGGCCAGTTCGCGAAACTCGTTGTGTTTACCGATAAACCAGTAAATCCAGAACACAACAACGGTTATCCAGACCAGCTGGATGGCGATCAAGGCCATGATCGGATGGAAAATACGGCGCAGAATATTCATGAATTATATCACCTTGTCGTGAGTTGTTTTGCACGCTTGTGAAATCGGCGGCTTTCTGCTACATTCCCACGCCTGAAACAGAGTTATAAATAACGTGCGGAGTGTATGTCAATGGCAAGTGTCGATTTTAAAAAGCTCAACCGGCAGATGATGATCTACCGGATCGTACAGACAATATTAACCGGCCTGCTGATTGTCCTGGCGATTGTTTTTCAGGGTCAGTTTGCTGCCCTTGGCAAGCCGGGACAGTTTTTCAGCAGTATTATGGCAGCTGTCGCCGTACAGTTACTGCTTATTTATCCGGTGTATCGGCTGGCCTGGCGTGATGCCGGAGTAGAAATCGAAGGCAGCCAGCCTAAAATGACAAAAGAACTGTTGGCCGCTCTGCGTAAAAAAAGGTTGATCGGCGACCTGTGGAAATTCTGTGGTGTGGCCTTTTTTATCGTCTTTGTCGCTCTGGTTCCGGATGCAAAGAAAGCGTCAGGCGCACCACTGGTCCTCGCGTCCACAATATTTTCGTTTCTGTTGACCTGTCTGATGTATTTCCAGTGTTTTAACTTCAGCGCGAAAAAACGGATGAAACAGTCAATCTAATTTTTTAAAATCTTTCACCACAGAGTCACAGAGATCACAGAGAAAAGCTTTTTATACCCAACATATTATAGTTGATACAACAACACCTGGCTTTCACCTTTTTAGTGAACCCGGATTTTTAAAATAACTCAATACTTTCTCAGTGTTCTCTGTGACTCTGTGGTAGAAGTGCCGTTTTAGTCTTTTATTTCTTCTTAACTCCAAAAAACGTTTCCATCCTCGTAAACACATCCTCTGAATCCCCTCGGACAATTTCCGTGTCTGGTAATGAACGCAGAAAAATCCTGGTTCACTAAAACGGTGAAAGCCAGGTGTTGTTGTATCAACTATAATATGTTGGGTATAAAAAGCTTTTCTCTGTGATCTCTGTGATCTCTGTGACTCTGTGGTGAAAGATTTTAAAAAATTAGATTGACTGTTTCATCG
>CAIRND010000444.1 GCA_903879825.1 uncultured Geobacteraceae bacterium | reverse complement strand
TGCCCCGTTTCGGGCGGAACTGACCAAAGCTCTTGTCAATAGAGTAGAGTCGCAGAGTGCCCTCCGTGTTACCCCTTCCATTGCTCGAGCTGATGCGTTGCTCGAAGGTGTCATTATTTCATTTTCAGATGCACCAAGTCAGCTTTCCAGTACTACTGAGCGCGCCTTGAAAAACCGCATTACCATTGTTGTTCAGGTGACGTTGGCAGATCGTGCCAATAAGGAATCGATATTTTCTCAATATTGTGTCGGCTTTGCTGATTATCCGGTAGGGAACTCTGCTGCACAGCAGGAGGCGATTCGTTTTTCTCTTAACCAGATTAGTGATGATATTTTTGACAGGATTGTTTCCGGATGGCAGGAATAACGATATTGGAGGGATTCTGATTTTTTTGTTACCATTTACAATGAAAAGAATGCGGGTATCGATTAAAGGAGGGTTTTATGGAACTGCACAAGGATATTGAGTATCGTCTTGAGTTGGCCAAAGGTTTTTTACAAGAGGCTGAACAGGATTATTCGTTCCAGCGGTGGCGGGCCTGTATTTCCAGCTCAATACTGGTTGTTGAGAATGCCGGTCTGGCGGTGCTTATGCTTTTCGGTGTTTCACCCTTTACCCATAAACCGGGCATGCATTTATCGCAACTGATTTCAGAGGGAACTGTTACCAATGATGCTGCGGCACTGATAGAACAGCTTCTTCCTGAGTTGGAAACATACGATTCTCATGAGAAGATGCTGGTAAAATATGGTGATGAGTCGACATTCCGGCTCCCTTGGGAGCTTTTTGGCGCAGATGAGGGTGTTTTGGCTATTGAGGCAGCTCGCAAGTGCATGCGTGTGAGTATGGAGATGGCGGGGAAGAGGCAGTAATCACTATTATACAGCAGGACTATGAAAGGAATTATTTCACATGTAAACTTTTCTCCTGTTTTCCTGTCCTTTCAAAGATTTCCTGAAGATGACTATTTTAAAAGGAGTTAAGGGTTTTAATCTCTCTTGATTATTCCCGTTATTCCTTTGAGTGTTACCGTCTTTTCTGTAATATTCCCCTGAATTTGTAAAGTTTCTGTAAACGTAACAGGCAAAAACAGGGGTTTATATGGGCGTTTCTGTCCGGGAAATTCCACTGAAAGAGGGCGGTTTTTCATATCCGCCAAGAGCGCATCAAGTTTCTTGCCGTGGATCCCTGATTTCTCCCGCCGATAGTCACGCTTAAATCTACGGCTACGCTCAATCGTCCGCATTTAAATCCCGAAACAGATCAGCAACAGAGCCAATCTTTATGAGATCTCCGCGCCGCGCCTCCATAATAGCTTCAATGGTTTCAGCGTTGGGAATGAGTGGGTCGAAAGGCAATGCCTTTTCAGCGACGACCCTTCTCAGCATGAGCCTTACAGCGTCGGACACGGTGAGTCCTATTGAAGCCAGTACGATGGAAGCTTCGGCTTTGGTTTGTTCGTCAATTCGCGCCCTCACAACAGAGTTGGCAATCATGTCTTTTCCTTTACGTTTAGCGTTTAGCGTGTAGCTACAATGTAACTCAGTATCCGGATTGTTCAAGAATATTTTTGTAGTACGCAGTTTCGTCGCTTCGCCATAATCTTCTTCACCATCTCTTTTGAGAGTCAATGCCGGAATAGCACCTTGCTCGTTTCGTGTAGGCTGTGCAGCAAATGCACTCTTTTGAAAGAGAAAAAATATTGACACTTTCAAAGAAACTGTTACCCTCCTTTCCCTCTTTATCGTTAAATTGACAGAACATTTCCTGAGTATAAAAATGGTTCAAAAAACTGGAATCCTGAGGAATTTGTAAGGTTTTCGTAAAGCTTCGGCTGATTTTGACATTTTTATTTCTGTTTATGTCGTTTTAAAATAGTTTGTTACTGTTTTTTCTCTAAAAAAGTGAATATGAAAGGAATTATTCTGGCCGGAGGTTCTGGTACCAGGCTTTATC
>CAIRND010000443.1 GCA_903879825.1 uncultured Geobacteraceae bacterium | reverse complement strand
TTAAGCGGGATCTACTACGCGACGGGTGCCTTGCTGCGGAAGCGCGGCGAAGCGGCCATCACGCCCCCAGAAGCGCAACTCGCGGTTGATTATTGGACGGCCCTCGCCGCAATCATTCCTGAGTGGCATGAGCGGATTATGGCTCGTGCCAGATCCAGTGCGAGAATGTTCGTTCGCTTTGAGGCTTGTCAATGAACCATTGTGGTGTATAATGATGCAGTGCTTCCTAAAACCCGGAGTACTCCTATGGCGAAACGTACTCTTGAGGAACCAAAACTTCGGCAGAGTATTTCCTTCACCAAAGAACAACACGCAGCTATCGCCGAGATAGCAGAGCGATACGACGTCTCGTTCTGCTGGGTCGTTCGCCATGCCTGTGACTTGTTGGTGCGAGAAACCAGTGCCAATAGACTGCATCTTCCTGGCGTTCCGACTGAACTGCAAAAGGAACAATAGCTGTGTTGAACCACGACAGTTCAGCCACACCCACAGTGGCATCCTTCTTCTCTGGCATAGGTGGCTTCGATCTAGGATTCCAGAATGCCGGGTTCAGGGTTACGCTACAGTGCGAGATTAACATGTTCTGCAATCAAATATTGCAACAACATTGGCCGGATGTACCGAAGTACAAGGATATACGGGAGCTAGATCATGCAACAATCCCTACCTCTGATGTTTGGGTCGGAGGATTCCCTTGCCAGGATGTCTCAGTGGCGCGAATGGGGCCGCGAGAAGGGCTTAGAGGCAAGCGATCTGGACTCTTTTACCAGTTTGCTGACCTCATTGGCCAAAGTTTACCCCGAATTTTTGTCATCGAAAACGTTACGGGGCTACTCTCTTCCCACGGAGGCCGAGACTTCCAAATCGTTGTTCGAACGCTGGCCAACCTCGGGTATAGTGTCGGATGGCGTGTGCTTAACAGTCGTTACTTCGGAGTCCCCCAATCACGCCAAAGAGTCTACATTGTTGGAAGTTATCGAGACCGGCGAGGTGCCGCAGAGATACTTTTTGAGTCCGAACGCGGCTCAGGGGATGCTCCGACGAGCAAACAGAATGGGACGAGCGTTATTTCCCCCTTTAAGGAGAGCTTTGGAGATCCTAGCACAGGGCCAGTCGTCCAAGGAATCGCCTATTGCCTCTATGCTTGTTCTGCAAGACATACTGGAACAGACTGGAGTAGAACATACGTTACCTACCCCAACGGACGAGTGAGACGGTTGCTCGCGGTTGAGTGTGAGGGGATTCAGGGCTTTCCTGTAAACTGGACTCTCCCTGACCATTCAACCGAAGATCTCGAGAAACTTGATACGCTTCGCTACACTGCGCTTGGCAACGCAGTTTCAGTCCCAGCTGTTCAATGGATAGCCGAACGGATTATTCCAGTTCTTCAGCGATATCGCGTTGAAGCCGCTCAAGCAAGTCAGGTCTTGGCCAATCGGAACGGTTATGGGGAAGACGATCAACTTGAATTGGCCCAACCACTTTCTGGAGTTGATCGAGGCTGAATTCTGATGGCTTAAGATTGATCATCGCTTCATCCGAGATCTCGACGTAGTAAGTCCCAGTGCGATACATAATTCGTAGCAGTCCCTCGTCGAAAGCCCAATGGTGAAGCTTGCATAAAGCAAGTCCGTTGTAAACCTCATCCAGATCAACCAGTGACCACGGGATGATGTGGGCTGCATCAATGCCAGGATTGCGGTTGTATGGGGTGGATGGATAGCGACATCCGCACATAACGCACCGATAGTCGTAGGCTGTCTGAACGTTCTTCCTGAACTTCACACTATCTGCGCCACGCCGACTCGCATAAATCTGCCACTTCTTGATTTCTCGGTGCCGGAGTTTTGTCTGGCTTGGGTCGATTTGCTCTAATGAGAGTGGCACCTCTTCGACTACTTCAGCGATCATCGTAAGAAGTACAGGTACTACATCTGTACCACTGGTATATGGAATACCAGCATCCTCACTGTATCGTTCCACAGCTTCTTGCAATTCGCGAACAAGTTTCTCAGTCGTTCGAGGAATCGGATCTCCGGATCGGATCGTTTTCTCGTGCTGCGTAAGAAAAGCGGCAATATTGTCTGGGAGCTTTCCGCGCTGCTGCCAAATACGCTGGACTTCACTCATACGTTGAGCAACTAATATTTGTTCGGCTTGTACTGTTTTGTTTTGGCAATCAATAGTCGTAACATCAGCAATGAATGTAGTTGTACTTGTAATCGTCACGTTATCAAGACTAATATGCTTAATAATATAAGCGTTAGCCTGCACCACAGGCTGTCCACCCTCGGTTTTGCTCTCCGCTCGAATAGGCTTCGGTAGAAGAATGGCACAAGCGAGTTGATTCTGAGCTTGCGGATAGCGAGTTGCAGCATCAACCCGAAGGCGATACTTGCCTTGATCGTTTGTGAGCTTAATCCTAGTATCAATACTAAGGCCATTCAGCCGCAACATCATAAAGTGGTCGAGTAAATCAACAGGTCGTATTCCACTAGGCGTATGCCCGGAAATCTCGTACTCACCACGTCCGCTACTCGGCTGAAATGTAATCCGCATCCCGTTACTCCCCACTTAAGTTGATCGTCTCAGCCGTGTCAGGTATCATCTCGACTTGTTCAAAAAATTTTGACAAAGGCATTCCAAGTACTTTTGCTATTTTACTCGCAGTTTCGATAGTAATGGCTCGCTCACCTCGTTCAATAAGGCCAATGTACGTACGATGAAGGCAGCAGCGTTCAGCAAGCTCTTCTTGTGAAAAGCCTGCTTGACGACGCAGATGTCTCACCGTATAACCAAACTTCTGAGCGAACAATTTGTCACGCATAAGCCGGATGGTATGATTTCGTAGACTAGAGATCTACAGACCAAAGATCGCATATTAACCTAAAAGCTTGGTCGCCTCGACAGTGAGCATCGCCGCCAACTGGTGCAATGCTACTTCCCCCAGGCAAGCCACCAAGTTGTGCTGCTCTCCACCGACACCGAAATTGATGCGGCGCTTTACGCGGATCTTCAGCCGGCGATTGCGCGAGCCTATCAACTGACGTATCAGCCCGACGAGGCCAGTAGCCGGGTTGAAGTGGGCTATTTCTGGCCTGCGACGACGGTTGCTGACGTACCGGATGCAAAGGTCGTTGCGGCATGAACCTCACCCGTGTCCGCTTTTGCGAAGAAGTTGATAATCGGTTGCGCGTCCTCAAGGCGCGCACAACCCTAAGCGCCAATCTGCTCTGTCGCATCGGCTTCGGCCTTTCCCTCGCTGAACCGACCATCCCTGAGCCGACGCAGTACCCCGAAAATAGTCAGCGCGAGATTGAGCGTGGAACACTAACCGGGCGTTATGATGCGCTCTTTGTCGCCCGCTTGCGCCAACGCTGCCGAGACGATGGCATGGCGACGGATGCCGACCACTTGGCGGCACAGTTTCACGCCCACATGAACCGGGGCGTGTTGCTGCTCTACCAACAGGTGAAGGCGCTGTCTGATCTGTGCAAGCTGGCAACGGTGTTACAATAGCACCACCGTGCGAACAACGAATGTAGGGAAGCGAGGGTTGGGATGACGACGACTGAAACAGTGCGTCGCGCCTTCAATGTTCACGAGTATGCGTCCATGCGTGAGCGTGGCATCTTGACTGAGACTGAGCGCGTTGAGTTGCTTGATGGGGACATCCGCGTTATGAGTCCAATTGGCCCATTGCACGCTGCCGTTGTCTCGAAGATTGTCAAGTACCTGACGGCCCAACTCGGCGACACGGCCATTGTCAGTCCGCAAAACCCGGTGCGCCTAAATGACTATAGTGAGCCACAGCCTGATCTTGCGGTGCTCCGCTATCGCGCTGATTTTTATGCCCAGGCCCATCCCACCG
>CAIRND010000442.1 GCA_903879825.1 uncultured Geobacteraceae bacterium | reverse complement strand
GCAACACCACGGACGCCGTCAGTTCCAAATAATTTTTTCATCGTATTTTCTCCTCTACTGAAATCAGTGTTCCGGTGTCGCTGTTACTCTTGGTGCGCGTCGCCCTTCAATCGCCTTGCGTGAAAGACGGCGAATTTCAGCAGGATCGGCATCGTAGGTAATCTTGCCTTCATGTACTATTGATATTTTACCAGTTTCTTCTGAGACGACCAGCACCAAAACATCAGTCTGTTCAGATATTCCCAGGGCGGCCCGGTGCCGGGTACCAAAACTTTTGGCAATGTCCGGATTTTGGGAAAGCGGGAGGATACACCCGGCAGAAGTGATCTTTTCCCGGTGGATAATAACCGCACCGTCATGAATTGGTGAATAGGGGAGAAAAATTGAATTAAGAAGTTCGCTGGTCACCTTGGCGTCAATCTCGGTACCAACCTGAACCAGATGATCGATCGACATCTGGCGGATAATGACTATCAGGGCTCCAATTCTTCGTTCGGCCAACTCATGAAGTCCTTTAGAGAGTTCATCAACCGTGGTCGTTACATCAGCATTTTCACCTTCGCCGGTTGAATGGCGCTTCCAGAATGAAAAAAGGGCACGTTTTATGTCACTCTGAAAAATGATTGCGACAATAGCGGGGGCGGAAGAAAGCAGCAGATGGAGAAAAGAGGTGGTAGAGGTGAGACCGACTGTTTTTGAGATAAACTCTGCAGCAATGAGAAACGAGAGAACAGCGAGCAGGCGAAATGCCGCCTCTTTTTTGAGAATCAGCGCACAGCCATAAATCAGGCCGGCAACAAGAAGCTTGTCGAAGATGGCAAGCAGAGTGACGCTGTCGAAAAGCTGAACCATACTTCCTCGTTGAAACAGTGATTCATATGAATATATATCAGCTGTGCGCCATGGAATGCGCCTTGGAATGCATGATAGCATGTGCCATGTCGGCAACATCGCGCATCGCCCGGACATCATGCACGCGCACAATGGCTGCACCATGGGAAACGGAGAGAGCCACTGCAGCGGCAGTACCAAAGAGCCGTTCATTCGCCGGGACACGCCCCAGAACCGTGCCGATAAAAGATTTGCGCGACGGACCGATCAGCAGCGGCAGGCCGAGGCAGGAAAGTTCCGCCAACCGCCGGATAAGTTCCAAATTGCCCGCGACATCCTTTCCAAAACCGATACCAGGATCGATAGCAATGCAATCATTTGAAACACCGGCTTCATAAGCAGAGGCGCACGAAGCCCTCAGGCTTGTAGTCACTTCCGCCATCAGGTCATGATAGACGGTTTCCTGCTGCATCTTATCGGGCGCGCCTCTTGTGTGCATAAGTACCACACCGGCTCCGTGTGCAGCAGCTATTCCTGCCATCTGACGGTCAAAATTGAATCCACTGATGTCGTTGACAATTTCTGCACCTGCGGCGAGCGCCCTGTCAGCAACATCGCTTTTCCAGGTATCAACTGAAATTGCACATTTCAGAGCGCCGTTAAGCCGCTCAATAACCGGTATAATGCGGCCAATCTCTTCATCAGACGATACCGGCGCCGCTCCGGGACGGGTACTTTCACCACCGATATCGATAATGTCAGCACCTTCGGCTTCCATCTGCAGAGCCTTTTCACATGCCAGCTCAAGGGTACTGCAACAACCGCCATCAGAAAACGAATCAGGGGTAATATTTAAAATGCCCATAATCAACGGGCGCTGGAGTGATAATACGCGACGTGAAGTTTTCCACTGAGCTGGTGAGGAGGCAATCCGTGTCAGCAACAGATCCAATTCTCCCGCTAACTCCGCCAGGCCAAACGGTTGTGCCTTGAGCTTTCGACAGAGTCGGGTCAACTGTTTGGCCGATCCAATCAGGAGGCAATCCGTTCTGTCTATGCTGCAGGCAACCGTACCGCGGGCAACAGCAGCGTCTCCCCCGAGAGACAACATCTCCTGTTTAAGGATATTTGCCTGTCGACACTCCACCTGAGAAAGCTCAATACAGAGCGTCCGCATTTTAGGTACCATTTCAAGGATGCCGAAACTGTCAACCCTGATCCGGCGCAATTCATCCGCGGCATGTTCAGGAGTTGAGATGACCAGTAATCGCGGTGCAAAGCGTGCCATGCTGCTATGCGGTAATATCGGTGTGAACCACAACCGGCTCAACCGGAGGCGCAGCAGATGGCTCTGGACAAATCAGTGTGCCGGTCGCGATGATTTCATCAACCTGGTCACCGGTTAAATTTTCTTTTTCAATCAGGAGTGCAGAAAGGTCATGGAGATTCTTGATGCTTTCTCGCAACAGACCGACGGCACGTTCGTATGACTCATCAACGATGCGCTTGATCTCATCATCTATGTGCTCGGCGGTTTTTTCGCTGAAATTCTTGTGCATGGCCATTTCACGACCGAGGAAGATGGATTCATCCTTCTTACCAAATGAAAGTGGACCCATTTTATCACTCATACCCCATTCACAAACCATTTTGCGGGCCATATCAGTCGCACGCTCGATGTCGTTGCCGGCACCGGTGGTGAAGGTATTGAAGATGATATCTTCAGCCGCACGGCCACCCATAAGCACTGCGATACGGGCCAGCAGAGATTCGCGAGAATAGCTGTGTTTATCTTCGATCGGAAGCTGCATGGTCATACCCAGAGCCCGGCCGCGTGGGATGATGGAAACCTTGTGAATCGGATCGGTGCCAGGTATCAGCTTCGCCACCAGAGTATGTCCCGCTTCGTGGTAGGCGGTGCTCTTTTTCTCTTCATCAGAGATAACCATGCTGCGACGTTCAACACCCATCAAAACTTTATCCTTGGCGCTGTCAAAATCACTTGGTTCAGCGACCGTTTTATTCAAACGTGCCGCCAACAGGGCCGCCTCATTTACCAGATTGGCAAGATCAGCGCCGGAAAAACCGGGGGTACCGCGGGCAATTAATGCCAAATCAACGTCAGGAGAGAGCGGCACCTTCTTCGAGTGAACCTTAAGAATCATTTCACGCCCTTTGACATCGGGACGTGGCACAACAACCTGGCGGTCAAAACGACCGGGGCGAAGAAGAGCCGGATCAAGAACATCGGGGCGGTTGGTTGCTGCGATCAGAATAACACCTTCATTTGACTCAAAACCATCCATCTCGACCAGCAACTGGTTGAGGGTCTGTTCACGTTCATCATGCCCACCACCCATTCCAGCACCACGATGGCGGCCAACTGCATCGATTTCATCAATAAAAATGATACAGGGAGCGCTCTTTTTCCCCTGTAAGAAGAGGTCACGAACACGACTGGCACCGACTCCAACAAACATTTCCACAAAATCTGATCCGGAGATGGAAAAGAACGGTACACCGGCCTCACCGGCAACAGCGCGAGCCAACAAGGTTTTACCGGTTCCCGGAGGACCAACCAGCAGCACTCCTTTGGGGATTTTTCCGCCCAATGCCGTGAACTTTTTCGGTTCTTTCAAAAAGGCAATAATTTCTTCCAGCTCTTCCTTTGCCTCTTCAATACCAGCAACATCTTCAAAAGTGATCTTGCCCTGTGATTCAGTCAGCAACTTGGCGCGACTCTTGCCAAATGACATGGCCTTGCCACCACCCATCTGCATCTGACGCATGAAGAATATCCATACTCCAACCAGCAGAATCAGCGGAAACCATGAGATAAAAATAGAAAACCAGGAGAACTTCTCCTCTTCCGGCTTGGCGTTGATGGTAACTTTCTTCTCCAGCAGTTTTTTGGTCAGGTCAGCATCAGAATATGGTTTATATGTGTGAAATTCCTTGCCATCCTTTCCCTCAAACTTTCCGGAAATGTCATTTCCCTGTATGACAACAGCGGTGATTTTTCCCGTTTCAACCTGAGTCATAAAATCACTGAAGTTCAGTTTTTCGGCGGTCGGCCGTGGCTTGTTAAACATGTTGAAAAGCAGGATCATCATCAGGCTGATAACCAACCAGAGCGAAAGATTCTTGTAAAACTGATTCAAAGTATACCTCCGTGTGCAGATGTTGTGCGGCGTTGAAAATTTTGTGACGCTACCATATTGAGTGGAGGTTTGACAAGTGCAAACGATCAGAGATGCAGCGGGTGTCGTTGCCCTGAATCGTGGTTAGACGGCTGTATGATGCGGTGTATCCATATTTTTAGCGTTAACATGGCGCGGTATTATTAACGCAGAGTAATTGACCATATTAATCACTAAAGCTCCTATTTTAACACCGTCGGAAAACTTTACATCTTGCGTAGATCGTTTTTTATCAGAGCTCTCTCTTCATTTACCCCTTCATAAAATTCCTATCACAACATCGAACCAGTCGGCCTCTTTCGCGCAACAGCCTCACAACTATCCGTAATTTAACATAAACATCCAAACATAAAATTGGCACACTCTGTGATGAACAGTACAATGCTACAGAACCAACGAATTGCCCGACGACACCTTGTCACACGACAATAAAGCGCTGCATCTCCGGGCACGAATGAGCACACAAGTACTAAAAGTTTCATTTGCATGTAAGCACATCTACAGGAGGTCTGCATGAGAATTCGAAAAACAGACACCAAAACAGAGCTGTCAGGAGACTGGACCATCTCTGGAGTTGTGGGGCAGGTGGATTCGTTATCTCATTCATTAATTAAACTGTCATCGGCACGTAACAAAAAAGTTCACATAGACTGTGGAGGGATCGACGCCATCGACATGAGCGGACTGCAGCTTCTCCACGTATGGCTGGAATGTGCCAGTGCACGCGGTATCAAAGCAATACTGATCAATCTGCCTGAAGAAATGCTGCTGACTATCGATCGGCTTGGGCTGGGTCAATGCTTTACGGACAACTATCCGGAGGTGGCCTGATGCCGGTTAAGGAGTTGCGTAATGAATGTTGATCTCAGTCAGTTCTACCAGGTTTTTTTTGACGAGAGCGCAGAGCATCTGGCCGAGATGGAGCGAATATTCCTTGCCATTGATCCGGGCAACCCTGATGACGAAGCCCTGAATGCCGTATTCAGATCGGCTCACTCTATTAAGGGAGGAGCAGGGACATTTGGTTTTCCCGACATGACGGTAGTAACTCACACGCTTGAGACGTTACTGGATCGTGTCAGGCACCACGAAATAGCTCTCACCGATGCAATGGTAGGGGTCTTCCTGCAGGCCGGCGATGCCATAAGCATGCAACTGGCCGGACACCGTGACGGCAGCGCCGTTGATCAGCGGGTAATTGAAAAT
>CAIRND010000441.1 GCA_903879825.1 uncultured Geobacteraceae bacterium | reverse complement strand
ATCGTGCAGACGGCAGTATAAAGTTCAGCAGAAGCAAAACGAAGCTGGGCTTCCTGAAGTTCACACACATCTCCGCTTTCAACGATTAACGCCAGCGAACGACCCTCATCAGGCGCCGTGGCGGAGGAATCCGGCAGATCAGAGAGAAGACGTTCCAGCGCTTCAACGATATGTTCAACCTGCTGACGGGTCATGTCATGCATTTGCATCGATGACACCACTTCACTGATATTTTCGGTAACCTCAGCCGAGATGGCCGAAACAGTCACACCAAAGTGTGTACAGCGCTGATTGACCGAAACCAGTTCATGCAGGCTTGAGGCGGTACTGGCAAGTGAGGACGCGACGGTGGCATCCTGAGTGCTCTCTGAAGAGCGAACCGTGGCGAGATTGGAGTCGATCAGGGTGGCCAGCAGTTGACGATGGGCCAATATGGCTGTCGATTTGTCGTTAACCTGGTGGGAAAGTTTCTCCACATCCATAGCCAGATTAATAAAACCGCTCCCCAATTCACCCAGACGGGCACTTTCAATCTTGGTCGATATACTCAACATGCGGAGGGCCTTGTTCATCTTTTGAAAACCCTCCAACGGTTCTGACAATTTACCCAAAAAGTCCTGAACCAGCTCAAGAGTGTTGCAGCTGTCACTGCTGCGGGTACGGGCCTCTGACAGATAGGACTCCATGTCAGTCATCATCTGCTGCAGGCGTCCCGTCAGACCGTGAACACTTTCTCCAGAAACAGCCTCCACCAACTGGCTTGACATCTGGGTAATATCGCGTGATCGCTGATAAAAACCCTGAATCTCGGAACCAATCTGTAGAAATTCATCTTCTGTTGTACCGGCCATTTGCCGTAATATTCCGATTGATGGAATAATGATATCGCGCCAGACGATAAAGGCGTCTGCGCCTGCCGGAGTGTTGGAAGTAGAAAATTGTCTGGTCGTTTGAAATGTCATCGAAGTTTCCTTCACTGCACTAAATTGAGCGCCCGCAGCTCCTTGAGCAGCTTTTGCTTGCTGAGCGGTTTGACAATATAGGCATCGGCCTCACCTTTATTGAAAGAGGTGATAACCGTATGCGGATCATCCAGTGCGGTGGTCATAATAACCTTTACTTCCAGATTGTGCGGAATCGCCATCTTCCGTTCTATGGCACGGATACACTGCAGCGCCTCAAGTCCGTCAACTTCCGGCATCATGATATCGAGAAAAACGACGTCGTAGGGGCGTTTTGATTCATGTGCCAACACAAACGAATCGATCGCTTCCTGACCATTTACGGCAATATCGCAGTCAAACTGCGCCGAAAGCAGCTCTTTAAGTATACGACGGGACAACATATTATCTTCAGCTATCAAACATTTCACAGGTATTCTCCCTCTATTCCGGAGTAGTAATTTTAAACGTTACGTTGAACCGACTGCCTCCATCGGGGGCATGTTCGGCCCAGACCTGGCCGTTCAGCAGCAGCGCATTCTGGCGGGCAATGGCAAGACCAAGACCAACCCCTTCATGGCGCCGGGTATACGAACCGTCACCCTGCACAAACGGTTCAAAAATCTGCTCCAACATGCCATCAGGTATACCGATACCGCTATCAGTTACCGTACAAAGGAGCAAATCACCCGCATCACCATCATTTCCATCAGAACAGATACGGGATGCTGACAGCGTCACGCTGCCACGTTCGGTGAACTTGAGGGCATTGCCAAGCAGGATTCCAATGAGCCGGCCAAACTTTTCCCGGTCAGTACGAATCTGAAGAGGCAGGTCATCGGCTATCTGAAGGACAAGGTTCAATCTTTTACGCGTAAATGCCGGTTGCTGCTCTACAACAACAGAGTGCAAAAGAGATTGCAGCGGGAGAAGATCGGTGAGAGCAGCGCCACTACTCTGCAATACCAGGGTATTATATGACAGCAATTGGTTGATCAACGTCATCATACTGTTCGCTGACTGGCGTGCCATGGCCAGATATTCTGAAGCAACCCCGCTCACACCTTCCTCAGCCATCAGATCAAGTGAACCAACGATGCCATTCATAGGAGTACGCATTTCGTGGGAAATGGTCGACATAAATGTGCTTTTGTGGGTTGCAGCCTGCTGAAGCGCTGTGCGGGCAAAATCGAGTTCCACCATGGATTCTTTCAATTCGGCTGTTCGCCGTGCGACCGTATCTTCAAGTTTACTGCGATATTTCTTTTCCATTCTTTGCATATTTCGGTAATTAACCGCCCGAAGTATGATCTTGCGCATATGATCGAAATCAAACGGTTTAAAGATAAAGTCAAAAGCGCCGTTTTTGATGGCATTGACGGCCATCTGTAATTGCGCGTGACCGGTCATCAGAATTACCGGGATCTCAGGCCATGATTCATGTACCCGTCCCAAAAATGCGATTCCGTCCTCGCCAGGCATCATGACATCGCTGAGTACGGCATCAAACGGCTCCAGTACCAGGAGCGTACACGCTTCTGACACGTTTTCAGCACAGGTGACGCGAAAACTGTTCCGCAGGCAGAGCGAAATCATCTGACGGATCTCAGGCTCGTCATCCACGACCAGTATATGCGGCAACGGTTGCATTGTAGGTTGTGTAAGTTCAGACATGGCAAATCCCCTGTATGATCAAACGGTTAAAACTAATTTCAATTACTTATCCCAAAAAAAGCTGTTTCACGCAACGACGCAACGGCGCAACGTATTAAATCAGTGGGTAAAGTCATTATTCAGGTATACTCGATCGGTTAATCACTATTTCGTTATAAGTCTTTGTTTTTCGTTGCGGCGTTGCGGCGTTGCGTGATCAAAGACCATATTTAGGCTTATTACTTGAAATCCTTCTTCGTCGAAATAACAAAATCTTTTTGTGCCGCGTCTTTCAGATGGCAACTAAAACAGGTTGTCACCGGATCGATCCCGCTTGATTTACCATCGGCACCAAAACCGGCAAAAAGCCATCCACCGGTGGCACTCTGACGTTTGTCTTTCTGCATCAATACAATCATATTTTTGGGGCCATCAACGGCGGGGTTGTCCTTGATATTGAAGAATTCAACGACAATACGGCTCCCCTCGGCAAATTTGTTATCAGCCAGATAACCGCTCAGCGCTTTTTTATCCGCATACATGTAATGAATTCCGTAAAAGAGCGAGTTTTTATCAGTAACAACCTTACGTTCGCTTTTCTTCCAGGCGCTATATCCTTTGGGAAGTACTGGTGAAGCGGCGTCTGAAACAACGGCAGAGAGGATAAGGAAACAAACAGATAACAGGACAATGGTAAATTTCATGATGGT
>CAIRND010000440.1 GCA_903879825.1 uncultured Geobacteraceae bacterium | reverse complement strand
TACCGTACGGCGAACTGAATTTTGGCGTGAGCGGCTTACACTGTGCTTCCTGCGTCAACACTCTTGAAAAAAAACTGCTCGAACACCCTGCCATTACGACCGCCATCGTCAACCTCGCCGGAGAAACCGGCTTTGTCCGTTATGATCGCCTCCAACTTGATCCCGATGACATTTTCAACATCGTCCATGCAGCTGGCTACATTCCGGTTGAGCTTCACAGTGCAGAAGAGACAAACGACGACAACCTCCGCTCCCAACGAAACTGGCTTATATTTTCCCTGTTTGCCTCTCTGCCGATCATGTTTACCATGGGATTACACTCAAATCGTGCGGTGATGAAGTTCAATCTGCTGTTGGCAACAGCAGTTCAGTTTTCTGCCGGCCTGATCTTCTATCGCGGTGCCTGGAGTGCTCTCAAAAACCGCAGCACTAATATGGATGTGCTCGTGGCTCTCGGTACATCCGCGGCCTATTTTTATTCCCTGGCCGCCTACTTTGGCCTGCTTGGCCCGCATCGTGACGTTTTTTTCGAAACGTCGGCAATGCTGATCGCATTCATTCGTCTCGGGAAGTACCTTGAGGCCCGCGCCCGTGGCAAAGCAAGTGAAGCACTCAAAAAGTTACTTCACCTGCAGGCAGACAATGCCCGCCTCGTCACCGAAGATGGGGAGAAAGAAGTTCCCGCCTCTCTTATCCGTGTCGGCGATGTTGTTCTGGTTCGCGCTGGAGATATAATTCCTGTCGATGGCGAAGTTATCGAAGGGGGCGGCGCGGTAGACGAAAGCATGGTTACCGGAGAATCCCTGCCGATCCTTAAAAAAACGGGTGATTCCGTGACCGGGGCCACCGTCAGCACCAATGGCGTCATGCGCATCCGTGCCACCCGAATTGGCGAAGCAACGCTGTTGGCACAAATCGTAAAAATGGTTCGGGAAGCGCAGGGGGACAAGGCTCCGATTCAAAAGTTTGCCGACACCGTTTCTGCCTGGTTCGTGCCTATCGTCTTGCTACTGTCGGCCGGCACCTTCATCATCTGGTTCTTTTTGCTTTCCAGCGATTTCCTGACCGCCTTCCGTTTTGCAATCTCCGTACTTGTCATCGCGTGTCCCTGCGCCATGGGGTTGGCAACACCGACCGCCATTATGGTCGGAAGCGGCATAGCACTTGGACGCGGCATACTGGTTAAAAAGGGTTCCGCACTCGAAACGATCTCCCGAATGAGCGTCATACTGCTCGACAAGACCGGCACTCTTACCAGAGGGACGCCGGAGATGACCGATCTGGTGCCGGTCGCCCGCAGCGTCGATCCAGCCAAATTACTGGAATGCCTGGCTACCGCAGAAGCCTATTCAACTCATCCGCTGGCTCGGGCGGCGCTGGCTGCGGCACAGGAAGCGGGGATACTTCCCGGCCATGCGGAAGACTTCGAGGAACGGGGCGGCTTCGGAGTAACCTGCAGCTATGGCGGTTTTCTACTGGCGGTTGGTAATGAACGATTGATGGAGGAGCAGGGCGTCGCTCTGACGCCGCTGGCAAAGAAAGTATCCGAATTGACCGCTGCGGGCAAATCACTGGTCTATGTGGCTGCCGGAAACTCGCTTGTTGGTGTGGCTGCATTTTCTGACACCCTTAAGCCCGGTTCGATCAAAGCGGTTACACAACTTCGCCGCATGGGTATTACTACCTGTATGATCACCGGCGATCACGCCGACGTTGCCGCCATTGTGGCAAAACAGGTGGGAGTTGATCAGTTCGAAGCAGAAGTGATGCCGGATCGAAAAAGGGATATCGTTAAAGAATATCAGGGGCGCGGCCTGACGGTTGGAATGGTGGGAGATGGAATCAACGATGCTCCCGCTCTTGCCCAGGCTCAGGTCGGTATCGCTATCGGCGGTGGCACCGATGTGGCAAAAGAAACCGGCGATATCGTCCTGATGCGAAGTGATCTGATGGATGCCGTGCGGGCCATAACGATCGGGCGAGCAACACTGGCTAAAATCAAGCAAAACCTTTTCTGGGCGTTGTTTTATAACATTCTCGGCATTCCGATTGCGGCCGGCCTGCTGGCCAGGCATGGCATAACGCTGAAACCGGAGTACGCCGGTCTGGCGATGGCATTTTCGTCGGTGTCGGTTGTGCTGAATTCCCTTCTCCTGAAAAGAATCGTAAAAACACTGTGACGGTATTTATCTCCGACGGAATGACAGGTGGTACGAGTGTCTTTATATAAAAAAACTTACACATTTTTCGCCGTTACTTTTTCTTCAGCACTGTTTGCCACTCTCCTTTCAGGAATATCCATCGCGGCAGAATCTGATGCAATAACTCAGGGGAAAGTTCCCGTTGAAGTTAAAACAGACCGCGTCCACTCTTCACCGTCACCACCGGCACAACCGGATAGAATCACCGGTGAGTACCTCAAAGGCTACTTC
>CAIRND010000439.1 GCA_903879825.1 uncultured Geobacteraceae bacterium | reverse complement strand
CGCAGCGCTGTCAATATCGCTCCAGAGAAGCGCCTGCTGCTCATCCAGAAAGAGCGGAGTCTCATGCAATTTCCTTATGGTCGTTGCGGCCAGTAACTGACGGGCAAGAATCCGGCTGTTCTGATCGCGCGCGGCCACTCCCACAGCCACATCACCTTCCTTGAACTCGTTGGCAGCCCCGATAATCTGTTGATACAGGGCATGATCGAATTCTCCGTTAGTGATTCTCCGCACATACTGAAAAATATCTTCAGCATCGCGCACCGCGGCGATTTCAACACCAGCCCGCGCTTCAAGAAGCGTATTTGATGATGTCACGTGGGGAGTCCGGCAGGGAGAAGTCAGCATGATTGCACCGACAGGCAGCAGTAAAAACAGGCCATTATCCAAAAAAGACGAGATACGAAAGTCACGGTACTATCCTTTCATGGGAGGGATTGTACTATATATTACTCCGATATCTTCGTTCCACAACTCCTGTTTTTCATGAAGATCCACCGGTGAGGGCATACATGGTGGACTTATCCGGCGCGTAGACGAGTTTCATACTTCTTCCGGGACTTGCATTCATCATTTTGCTGCTCTCTCAGGTTTGTTTTCGCATGAGGGGAAGCAAATTACCTTCGCCGGACCATCGTAGCTGATTTCCTGTATTTCCATCTCCAACAGATCAATGCTCAGCTTCCGGTGTCGCAGTAGTTCCCCTCTCCCGAGCACAATCTTGCAAATCTCCGCTACCTGCAGGCTTGCCACTACCGCCGGGGTAAACGCCGGGTTGCCCAGCTCTTTTTCAATCCCTTTTCCTTCCACCCAGTTGCGATAGATGCTCTGTACCGTGGTGTCTCCGGGTAGCTGGGTCGCCACATGTCCGTACCAGCCACCGATCGCCCCGTGTACCATCGGAATTTGCATTTGAGTACAGATTTCAGCCAGTTCCAGGCGAGATGAGATGCTGTCCAGAGCATCGACCACTACCGTTACTCCGCTCAGAAGCTCGCGACCGTTGGCCGTGCAGAAAAAATCTCTGACAGGGATGACTGTTACGGACGGATTAATCTCATTAACCCGTTTCAGCGCCGCTTCAACCTTGGCTTGTCCCAGATTATGCGGGGTGGCAAGCAGCTGTCGGTTCAAGTTGTGTTCTTCGAATATATCAGGATCAATGGCGACAATATTGCCGACTCCGAGGCGGGCTAACTCTTCGATGATGTAGCCGCCGAGTCCGCCGCAGCCGATCACAGCGATCCGGCTCCGGAAAAGTTGCAGCTGTTCGGCAACGGAGATCATGTGTTGGTTGCGCTGATATCGAGCCGGCAACAGGCCTTTTTCAAGGGCCAGTCCTTCAACTGCAGCATGGTTCAAGCCGAACCGCTCGACAGCAGCACACTGATCCGTCCAGGCGAGAAGACCTCCTGTGAGCTGTTTAACAGGAAACGTCAGGAGCTTTGTCATGGTCAACCTCCACCGACCAAGGGAAACAGGGAGAGTGTGTCACTTTCTTGCAATACATAATCAAGAGCAGCATGCCGTCCGTTGACCATCACCACCCCGATTTCTTCTTCCGTTAACCCCAGGCTGAGGACGATGGTACGACAGTCGGTACCAGGGGGGAGGGCTTGCCCGGCGACCTTGAACCTTCCGTTTCTGAATGTGGCAAAGAGTTTGACGGTGATCAGCATAGAAGCTCCGTAAAAACCCCCTCCTTGATGAGGAGGGGGTTCGGGTTGTCGTTCTCAGCTATTAAAAATTCCAGAACTCGTCGATCTCTGCACCGGAGAAATCCCAGATAGCGTTGTGTGGCGCTACTGTTTCAGTGCTGAAGAACTCAGGAAGACGGTCATCAATATTGGTGAAACCGGCTTCGATGTTGAACTGGTGCTCTACTTTCAGGATATGCTTGCCGAGATTGGTGACGTCGTCACCGGTCAGATCGATGCCGAAACGGGCGTTAATCATGTCGATCAGTGCCGGCAGGCATTCCGGGATATCGAGTGCCGGGAAGGCGATGAAGATGCACATACCTGTGGAGTCCACGGCTGCGGTTGCAATCTGCAGGTTGCGGGACAGTTCGACCTGTCCGTCCTTGTTGAGGGGATTGACATAGCCGCCGACGTTGAGGATGTTTGTGGCGATTGTGTAACCTGCGGTGTGATCCGCACCCATGGTGCTGGTGGCGTAGGTGATGCCGATGCCCTTGACCGAACGGGGATCGTAAGCAGGAATACCCTGGTTTTTCACGACCGGAATGCGGGTCACACCATAGGCTTTCCCGAGCGAACCGGCGCCGCCGCCCATAATTCGCCCAAGCGGCGTTCCGTTGCCGATTTCTTCGTTGAGGATGCGCAGCATTTCTTTACTGTCACCCCAGGGGAGGATACCGGCTTCCATCGCTACGCCGAACATGACCGCTGTTTCGATCGAGTCGATACCGATGTCGTCCATGATGCTGTCAGCGAGTGCGATATCATCAAGGTTGTCGATGCAACAGTCGGCACCTAATCCCCAAATGGTCTCGTATTCGAATCCGGATGTTACATATTTGCCATCCTTGTCATTGTAGACCTGTGAACACTGAATGATGCAGCCGGCGTGGCAGCCATGCCTGACCTTGCCGCCACGGGCGGTGATGGTCTCGTTCATGGTCTCTCCGGAAATTTTGTCTGCACCGGCAAACTGGCCGACCTTGAAGTTTTGAGTCGGCAGGCCACCAGCCTCATTGAGGATATTGACCAGCACGTTGGTGCCGTAGGTCGGTAGTCCTTCGCCGCTGACCGGATGGTCAAGCAGGGCTTTGGCAAAAGTACGGGCCGCGACCTTGAATTTTTCCGGATCGGCAACCTTGACACCTTGGGCGCCCTGATCATCAATCGAAATGAATTTGATTTTTTTGGATCCCATAACAGCACCGAGGCCGCCACGTCCATGACTGCGCAGTTTGCTGTCCGGATCCTTTACCGAAATGTTGGCGGCGGTCATCTTCAATTCGCCAACCGGGCCGATGGTCAGAAGGCCGGTTTTCTTGCCGAGTCTGGCTTCAACCGCTTCAACAACGGCGAAGTTCCTTTTGCCAATCAGTTCTGTTTCTTCCTGAACGGTGACGCCATCCTTGCTGACATGAAGGCTGTACCATTTGTCTTCCGTGGGAAGCCCTTCGATGATCAGCGCCTTGACACCAAGTTTGGCCAGCATCTGTGCCGCTGTGCCACCTGCGTTGCTCTCCTTGATGGTGCCGGTAAGCGGGCTCTTGGCGCCAGCGGAGAGACGGCCGGAGTTGGCAGCTGCGGTTCCTGATAACAGTCCAGGGGCAAATACCAACTTGTTGTTTGCTCCAAGAGCGTGGCAGGTGGCCGGCACTTCTGCGGCGACGATGGTTGAAGTAAGGCCGCGACCGCCAAGCCCGGCCCAGGCTGTTGGTACCGCCTCGATTTTTGTGCTCAGATCGCTCATGTTAACGCGTAAAATTTTGTCCATTTTGCTTTCTCCCGATCATATGTATTTGATCCACCGCAACAAGGGTAGTGCTCCTTCCCGAAAGGGAGGCTCCGCCGTTTCCCGCAAAACCCGTAGGCCAGGCTCCATAAGGTTTGTCCTTTTAGGTCGCATGGCTCGGAGATGATTGACTTCATCCCCCCTCCCAACCTTATTTTCTGGGGGCGTGGGAGGGGGGATGTTTCTACATCGCTGCCTTGAATATCTCAATTACCTGCTCCAGCGTCGCTTTACGCGGGTTGGTAAACTGGCAGGCATCTTTCTTGGCATTTTCAGCCATGACTTTCAGGTCCTCTTCTTTGACATTCAGTGCCTTGAGGCCGGTCGGGATGCCGATTGAAGCGGACAGCTTGCGAATGGCACCGATCGCTTTTTCTGCCGCTTCGGTGACCGAGAGGCCGTTGATGTTTTCGCCCATGGCGACGGCAATATCAGCGAAACGCTGCGGACAGGCGATCAGGTTGTACTGGCTGACGGCTGGAAGCAGGATGGCGTTGCAGACACCGTGCGGCAGGTTGTAGAAGCCGCCAAGCTGATGAGCCATTGAGTGCACATAGCCAAGGCTGGCATTGTTGAAAGCCATACCAGCCAGGTATTCAGCGTACGCCATTTTGTCGCGGGCTTCGAGGTTTTCACCGTTGGCAACTGCCTGGCTCAGGTACTGGGCAACCAGTTCGATGGCCTTGATAGCGCACGCATCGGTGATCGGAGTGGCGATTGTGGAAACATAGGCCTCGACAGCGTGGGTGAGTGCATCCATGCCGGTTGCTGCGGTCAGAGCGGGGGGTTTGCCAACCATGAGGACCGGATCGTTAATAGCAATGTTTGGAGTGCAACGCCAATCGACGATGGCCATCTTTACATGGGTGTCGGTGTTGGTGATGATACAGAAACGGGTCATTTCGGAAGCGGTACCGGCGGTGGTGTTGATCGCCAGGAACGGTGGCATCGGCTTGGTGGACTTGTTGACGCCCTCGAAATCGCGGATGTTGCCGCCGTTGCCGATTACCATGCCGACACCCTTGCCGCAGTCATGGGAGCTGCCGCCGCCCAAGGTTACGATGCCGTCGCACTTGTTGTCCGTATAAGCCTTCACGCCGTCATGAACGTTTTTGTCCGTCGGGTTCGGTTCGGCACCATCGAAAATCACCGCTTTAAGACCGGCAGCCTCAATATATCCCTTGATAGTGTCGGCAACGCCCATTTTAGCCAACCCGGCGTCTGTTACTATCAGCAGCTTGGTGGCGCCGAGCGCCTTAGCCTGTTCACCTGCTTCTTTTGAACAACCTACGCCCATCAGTGAAACAGTTGGGATGTAGAACCCGTACGTCTGATCTGCTAATGCCATCGTGTTCTCCTTGTAATTCTTGATTTTGGTGTCACCATCACAAGTATGGTAAAACGCTTTTTTGTGTATACGCAAAGCATGTGCCAATGTGTACGGGCAGGGACTCTCACGGTGATTAATTCATCTAATAACGTAATAATACCGTATTGTTGCATTCGATAAGCCGCAGGCATAGTCTGAGCCGGTTCAGTGCCCACGTTCTAATATGGAGCAATGATGCCGTTCCATATCAGAGCAGACGTATCGCTATGGAACACCACTCACGCTTTTACCGCTGCTTCCCTTATCCGGATTCCATATCGCCGCTGCCTGCTATAAAGACGTCTCATTCCCTTGTAATCACTACATACTCTTCTGCCACAGCTGTCTCTTCTCTGTTCCCCTGTCTTAGTTGGTATCAAAATTGCCTTACCGTTGGGCAGATCAATATATATGCAATTCAATACATTCCTGCCGGAGGACTGCCATGAAAAGAAAATACAAAGACATCACCAAGGACACGGTGATTTCAGCACGCATTACTAACGAAGAAATGAACAACGTCAGACAGCTGATGGAAGTGAGCAACCTGTCCGCTTCCGAAATTATGAGGAAGGCGTTTCATTTGCAGGTGGCACGCTTCAGCGCGGCCGGAGCGCTGAACAGCGCCTGCCTGTAATATGAAAAAGGAGAAGATTTCTTGCTCATCATTGCATGCATCAAGCAGGTCCCTGATACAACACAGGTCAAAATAGATCCGGTAACCAATACACTCATCCGCGACGGAATACCGTTCATTACCAACCCGTATGACTGCCACGCCATTGAAGAGTGTCTGAGCCTTAAAGACCGCTTCGGCCTCCACACCTGGACGCGTGCTGTCACCTCATCGACACATATAAACCGGAAATCATGCTGATGGGAGCGAGCGGTATGGGGCGCGACCTGGCTGGCGCTGTTGCTACCCGCATGAAGACCGGACTCACCGCCGACTGCACCGGTCTGGGTATCGACGATAAGGGTAATCTGATGCAGACCCGTCCCGCGTTTGGCGGTAACATCATGGCCACCATCATGTGTGATCGTTTCCGTCCGCAGATGTCCACAGTACGTCCCCAGGTAATGCCGCTTCCGGAAAAACGAGACAATGCCATGATCTGCGTATCCTGCCCCTACTGCATGACGATGTTCGGTGATGCACAGAAAGACGAAGGAGCAGGTAGCGTCTTGATTAAGGATATTGCCGAAGTTGTTGCCGAGGGGTGGAGCGCTACAATTTTATCTTATGGAGAATAAATGTCCGGACTTTCATCTGCACAACGTGATGTAACAGAGTCATTGATAGCCCCGGCTTTCCGGGAATATCCATCGAAACTGTTCGTTGAAACCACCAGCCGCTGCAACCTGAATTGTGTCATGTGCCCAAAACAAAACCGGAGCGGAGGTCACGCTGACGGCGATCTGGAGCCTGAAACCTTTGCGGCCCTGAAGGAGCTGTTTCCGCACCTTGATGCGCTGGTTCTGAACGGGATCGGCGAACCGTTGCTCAATACGTATCTGGAAAGCTATATTGACACGGCAAAAAAGCTGATGCCTGACCATGGCTGGATCGGCTTTCAGAGCAACGGTCTGCTTCTCAATCACCTGCGTGCCACTACGCTTGTTGCTGCCGGACTTGACAGGATATGCCTCTCGATGGATGGCGTAATCCCCTCGACCTTCAGCTCCCTTCGTGCTGGTGGCCACCTGCATGACCTTGAACGTGCGCTCTTGGCCATTAGCGCAGCCAAAGACCTCTGTTCTCGTCCGGATCTGCAGATCGGAGTGGAGTACGTCGTCATGCGCGATAACCTTGAAGAACTGCCGGCGGCACTCAGCTGGGCAGCGGAACGGGGAGCAACCTTTGCCATCGTCTCGCACCTCCACCCTTACGATGAACAGCATCTCGGACAATGCGCCTATGATACCTGCAGTGATGAGGCACATTCCCTCTACCATGCCTGGAACAGCAAAGCAGAGCTTGCAGGAGTTGAAATTTCCCGCTATTTCGAGCTGCTCTGGAAATACCGGATAAGTCCCGATGAACAACGCATTCTTCAGTTTGTCGAAATAATGAAGACTAACGCCCGTAGTCGGGGTATCTCACTCGACCTGAAGCGCCTCTTTGCCATGGACTATGCCAAAATCGAAGCGGTTTACAACGTCTTTGAACGGGCCCGTGACGTCGCCCATCTGGCTGGGCTTCATCTGAGTCTTCCGGAAATAGTGCCACGCGGGAACCGCAGCTGCGGCTTTATTGAGCAGGGCGCGGCATTCATCTCCCACGACGGCGCCATGCACCCCTGTTATCAACTCTGGCATACATGCCATTCGTTTGCCAACGGCTGGCAGCATCCCGTTCAGCCGCGGATATTTGGCTCTGTTGCTTCGCACAGGGCAAGGGATATCTGGAACAGCGACTCTTTTCGCTCGTACCGGGAGAACGTCCTACGCCACAACTACCCATCCTGCTCAGATTGCAACAGTTCTCCCTGCGATCTGGTCCGGGATAGCGGTTTTGAACAGGACTGCTATGCCAATACGGAACCATGCGGCAGTTGCCTCTGGAGTTCCGGACTGTTTCGCTGTCTTGATTGAAGTACGTGTGATGTCAATACCTACGAGAAGAGGCACAAACGCGAATAAATAACTTTATTACATTACCGGTTTTATCCGTGGTTAAATGTCCGAAATTTTTGTACAAGGAGCAGCACACATGACATCACCGGTCACCGTAGAACTGTTCATCATCGGCAACGAGCTGCTTATCGGCGAGATTCAGGATACCAACACTCATTGGCTCTGCCGCGAACTCAACGCTCTTGGCGGGCAGGTGATCCGGGCGACGCTGCTGCGCGACACTGCCACCGTTATCGCGGACGAGCTCCGGGCTGCGCTCGTCCGGGCCCCCCGGGTAATTATAACCTCCGGCGGACTCGGCCCCACCGCCGACGACCTGACCCTGGCGGCTTTGGCCCAGGGACTTGGCCGGCAGCTATTACCCCACGCCGCCGCTCTCATAATGATTCGCGACCGATACGACGAACTAACCGCCAGGGGGGCTCTCAATCAGGGAGGACTCAATCCGGCCCGGGAAAAAATGGCCTGGCTTCCGGCTGGCGCCTATCCGTTACACAACCAGGTCGGCACAGCTCCGGCGGTCATGATTGAAAGCGGCCGAACCACTATCATCTGCCTCCCCGGCGTTCCGTCGGAACTGAAAGGAATCTTCACGACCTCACTCCAGCCGTTTCTCCGAACGGTGTTCAAAAGCGGCCTCTCTCTGCTCCGGACCATAACGGTCCAGTGTAACGACGAGTCGTTGATGGAGCCGGTACTCAGCCGTGTGGCGAACGATCATCCGACGGTGTACATCAAGTCCCTGGCCACCACAATCGATGAAAACAGGGAGCTCGACATTACCCTCAATTCAACCGGACAGGATGAAGCGGCAACGGCACTTCTGCTCCAGGCAGCCATGGATGATTTGATAACTGGATTGACCAAACTTGGTTTCGGTTGTAGAGATAAATAGAACTGATAGTATTAGTGCCACAAAACAGTTACATTCCGGCGCTCATGGCCCTAGAATGGGACCGTATTGTCGATAAGGAGTCGCCATGAACATCAGCAAATTCGTCGCCCCTGAAATAATTTTCGGCCGGGGTTCCCTGAGCCAGCTCGGCGAGAGCGTCGTACGTATCGGCGCCTCAAAGGTGTTTCTCGTCAGCGATGAGGGTGTGATTAATGCCGGCTGGGTTGACCAGGCGGTGCATTACCTGCACGCAGCCGGACTCGAAACGGAAATATTTTCCTCACTGACGACCAACCCGAAAGATTGCGAGGTAACGGAAGGCGCACTGCGCTACCGTGAATCAGGCTGCGACGGTATTGTGGCGGTCGGTGGCGGCAGCCCTACCGATGTTGCCAAGGCGATCGCCATTCTGGCCACAAACGGTGGAGTCTTGCAGGATTATGAAGGAATTAATAAAATCAGCCGCCCCCTGCCACCTATGGTCATTGCGCCAAGCACTGCCGGAGCGGGGTCTGAAGTCAGTCAGTTCGCGATTATTGTCGATACGGCCCGGAAACTGAAAATGTCGATCATATCCAAGTCGCTGGTACCGGATATCGCCATCGTCGATCCGGAACTGGTGCAGACAATGGATAGTAAGCTTGCCGCTGCCACCGGTCTGGACGCCTTTACGCACGGCATTGAGTCCTACGTTTCTCTTGCCGCAACCACGTTGACTGATATCCAGGCCTTGAAGGCGATTCAGTTGGCTTCCTGCAACCTTCGTCAGGCCGTAACCAACCGTCACGACATGGAGGCGAATACCAACATGTCCATGGCAAGCCTGACCGCCGGCCTGGCCTTTTCCAACGCTATTCTTGGCGCAACCCATGCTATGACCCATCAAGTGGACGGCTTGATTGATCAGCATCACGGCGAAACCAACGCTGCGATTCTTCCACAGGTTATGGAGTTTAACCTGATTGCGTGCCCCGAAAGATTCAGGGATATTGCGGTGGCGATGGGGGAAAATGTAACCGGACTGTCAACCATGGCGGCAGCGGAATTGGCGGTGATTGCAGTGAAACAGTTAATCAGTGATATTGGTCTGGCAAAAGGGCTCGGCAAGCTCGGTCTGGCTGCTGAGTTTATTCCGCTTCTCAGCGAAAATGCACTGAAAGATGCCTGTCTGGTAACCAACCCGCGCGGAGCGTCCCGTGAGGATATTGAGGCGATCTTTCGGAAATGTATGTAATTACCGTTCAAGCGAGGAATGCCCGTGGATCAGAGAGAAAAACTACTTGAACAGCTAACCGGCGTCGATTCGTCGAAGCTTAATTATTATGTGGAGTTGAAAAAAAGGAATCAGGAGGTGCTGAAACAAAACAGCCGCTTGGAGATCCTGCATCAACTATCTCGAGACATCAATATTGACATGTCGATCGCCGATATTGTCGAGAGGGCATTCGCCGATCTCCCCCAGACACTCCCGTGTGATTTTCTCGGTCTTGTGGCGATAAAAAGTAGCGGTCTGACCCTTAAAGCTCTGATTCCACGCGACTTCTGCCGTATCGACTGTTTCCCTGCCGATTCCCCATCACTCAAGGTTATTCAAGAGAAAAAGGCCGGTCTCTTTAATTTGCCGCCTGAGGGGCTTAGTCATGTGGTGAACAACCCAGCTTATCCGGGGCCGCTCAGGTCGCTGGCAATTACCCCCATGTTCAAACGGGATGAGGTTATCGGTGCCTTGATCGTTGGTAGTGTCGGCGCTAATTCCTACGATGAAACAGATTTGAGTTTTGTGCAGCACCTTGCTGATCAACTGTCGATCAGCATTCAGAATGCCCGCCTCTACAAGCAGGTATCGCGTGCCAAGGATGAATGGGAATCGACCTTCATGGCTGTGACCGATCCAATCATGTTGATAGATACCGACTATAATGTCCTGCTTCATAATGGCAGACTACCGGCTGAAATGCAGGATTTCTGGGATAAGGCCATCGCCAGAAAATGTTTTGCCAAGCTGCATGGCCGCACGGATCCCTGCCCGGATTGCCCCATCCAGGAGGTGCAGAGAAGCGGGCAGCCGGTGTACCAGCGCTGGCAGACGGAATCCGGGCTGGTGCTTGATCTGTCCTACTATCCGGTTTTTACTGAAGACAGGCTGCTTTCAGCCGTAACCTTAATTCTTAAAGATGTGACTGAAAAAATTAAAATGGAGGGCAGGCTGGTGCAGACGGCAAAACTGGCAGCTCTTGGAGAAATGGCTGCGGGGGTTGCGCATGAGCTGAACAGCCCGATGACCGTTATCATCGGTACCGCCCAGATGGTAGCCAGGGAACTGCAGAAAGCCGGACAATCGGAGCAATCCGAGGAGTTGGATGACATCGTTAATTCAGGGTTGCGCTGCAAACGGATTGTCCAGAATTTGCTGACCTTTTCCCGGCAGGATCAGCAACCGGCAACGGAAATCGATCTGAACGCCGAAGCCCGCCTGGTGCTCGGAATGATCAAATATCAGATCAACCGGAGTCAAATTGCGATTACGGAGCATCTTGCGGAGAACCTTCCGCGCCTCAGCGCTAACGGTCCCCAGATACAGCAGGTGCTCACCAACTTCCTGATCAACGCCAGGGATGCCATGACAGAAGTGGAACGCCAGGAAAAGACCATCAAAGTCGCAACGGAACTACAGATAAAGAGCGGGCAGAGGTTTGCTGTGCTCAGTGTTACCGACAACGGTATTGGCATTAAGCCTGAAAATCTGGGAAAAATATTCACCCCGTTCTACACCAGTAAGGAAGCCACCAAGGGTACCGGTCTCGGCCTTTCGGTCAGCTTAGGAATAGCCGAGTCACACAACGGAACCATCGAAGTAGCAAGCACACTTGGCCAAGGCAGCACCTTTGCACTGGTCCTGCCGATTGACCAACACTGATTACGGATGAAAGCAGATACATAATGCCGCCAATTCAAATATTAATTATCGATGACGAAACGGACGTCTGCACTTTTTTTCGCCGTCTGCTGACGAAAAAAGGCTATGAGGTAACCACCGCCTCCAACGAGCCTGAAGCGTTACGTGCCCTGACCGAGTTCCGGTTCAGTGTGGCGATGGTTGATCTGAAGTTGCCGGACACCGACGGGCTGACGCTATTGCAGGCGATCAAGGCAAGGCAACCCGCGTGCGAGGTCATCATCATGACCGGCTACAGCACGGTTAAGACAGCGGTAACAGCCATGCAGCAGGGCGCGTACGAATACATGGAGAAACCATTCGACGATATTGGTGAAATTGAAACGTTGATCAGCCGTGCCGTTGCCCATGGCGATCCTCAACGGCACGCGGGACAGGACAAGGGGGAATGGTCCGAAGTTGCCGCTGCCGTCGGCTTTCAGGTCGGCAGTTCGCCTCTTATGCAGCGACTGGTGTCGATGGCCTACAAGGTAGCCGGTAAGAACATCACCGTATTGATTCAGGGTAAAACCGGCACCGGTAAAGAGGTTCTGGCCCGTTTTATCCATGCGGCCTCTACCCGTGCTGAAGGGGCATTTATTCCGATAAACTGCGGCGCACTACCTGAAAATCTGCTGGAAAGCGAGCTTTTCGGTCACGAGCGCGGCGCCTTTACCGGTGCCAACCAGACTCGGCGTGGCATTTTCGAACTGGCCAATCATGGCACCCTGCTGCTTGATGAGATTGGCGACGCCAGTCCCATGATCCAGGTGAAGTTGTTACGGGTGTTGGAAACCGGCGAATTCATGCGGGTCGGTGGAGAACGGCCTATTAAAACTGATGTCAAGGTGATTGCCGCCACCAATGTTAATCTGGAAGAGGCCATCCGGGAGAAAACCTTTCGGGAAGATCTGTACTACCGTCTTAATGTTGTCCGTCTTGAGATCCCCTCTCTGCAGCAACGAAGCGAGGACGTGCCGCTGCTTGCAGCTCACTTTGCCCGACAGTTCAATCCGAAGGCGATTCTGTCACCTGGAGCGTTGCGTCTGCTGCAAAGTTACAACTGGCCCGGCAACATTCGCGAGCTTTCAAATGTCATGCGACGGGCCGTGGTGATGTGCCAGGATGGCTCTATTTTGCCATGCCACCTTAATGACCGGTTTCAGGCCGGTGCCGTGATTTCGGCGAATGCTACGACGTTGCATGAACCTGATGCGACTGATTTTCTGCTGGCGAACGAGCGCTTTCTTGAGCGGTCGCGTGACAGTAATGTTTTTGAGTCGCTCGGAGGTCCGGAATGTGATCGTCTCCTCTCTGCACTGCACGGCATTGAGGCTGCCGCCCTTTCGTCCATGCGGACAAAAGGGTACTCGTCTGCTGCCCGGCAGGGCCTCAGGGAGACGGAAGGTGACACTATTATAAAAACCCTGAATCTGTACCAGTGGAATATTACGGAAGCAGCGAAATCTTTGGGAATCGGCAGGAATACTCTGTATCGAAAAATAAAACAGTACAAGCTGAGTCGCTAATCAATGATTTCAGAGGTGATCAGCATCCTGGATCATGTGACAGTATTGCCCTTCTCCTTACGCTTGACCCTTTGCAAGCTTTGTGATTTCGGTCACGATCAGTTTTATATGAAAAAAGACTTATGCAACCCGCATAAGTCCTTTTTTTTCTCTGGCCATCAAGTGCTGAAATCATCGGGATTCGTGAGGACATGGTCCCTGAGACATTTACGAAACAGTCCTGTCGGCTTTCTTTTTTGAAAACAGGATGCCAACGGCACAAAATCGCTTGTTGAGTTGAATATTGTTTGGTGGTAATAAACAGTCAGTTGTTCAGAGCATTTCTCCTGGAAAAAGCAGTTGGCCGCAAAAAAGCACAAAAAGCGCAAAGAATACCAGTGAGTTATGTCATACATCGAGATCACCAAACAGGTTAAATATTTACTCAACATACCATGCCGTTTTTTGTGAATTTTGTGCCTTTTTGTGG
>CAIRND010000438.1 GCA_903879825.1 uncultured Geobacteraceae bacterium | reverse complement strand
AGTATTAGGATTCAGGTCACCGCATGAGGTGTTATTCGGGGTGGAGATGTGTTACACCAAACCACCACTGGCTGTTGCACTTCAGACTTGAATCCGCCAGATGTTTATCAGCTGAAAAACAAGATTATGATTCACCTAAAAATATTAAGTCTTTTTTTTAAGTCTTTGACTTCTCAGTGTTCTCCGTTTCTCCGTGTTATTAAACTGCCGTTTATAGGCTTATTCTAAATTCTGTAAACCTCAACACAGAGTCACAGAGATCATTGAGAAAATATATTTATTTCCAGCATCGAGTAGCTGATACAAATAAAATTAAGCATTAAATTTTGTATGAAATTAGTTTATTAAAAACTCACTATTTTGCTCTGTTCCCTATAGCTCTGTGGTTAAAGTACCGTTTTTCTCCTTGAAAAGAAGAAGGTAGTAAAGTGTATAACCAACTGACAACACAGAACTGAAATACATATATAGATATTGTAATGATGAGTCGGCCACATTCCATAGGGTAAATTCCCTTTCAATTACGGATAAAATTTGCTACAGTCGCGTGGTTTAAATGGCACGGCCATCTTGCCATACCATTGGATGCTCCACTGCACAGCGGATTAAATTTAATCAAAAGGAATGTGAAAAAGTATGTTCAAAAATTCAAAACTATTTCTTTTACTTGTTCGATCGCCGTTGCCACTTATGATCTTTATCCTTTTGCCTGCTGCGCTGATTCTCAGTTCCGTTCTCCATTTTTCGCTTCCGTTTCGGGTTACTCAACGATTGCTTCTTGGTAACAACATATGTTTACTGCTGTTTTTGACAGCACGTTTTTTTTACTATCTATCCGGACTGCGTAAAAAATTGCGCTACGGTGAAACAGCGCATCCATCCTCTGCTGCATTGACTTCCGTCATCCCGGTTGAGCAGGTTCGGGCTGAACTATCTAAAGTCGGATTCTGCTGGAATGATTCAGATAGTTATGCTGAAAAACATGACCGTGGTTATTTTGGAACTGTTTTAATCTATGGCGGGCTTTTTCTACTCCTGTTTATTGGTACCTGGGAGAACCTCAGCCAGTTTTCAGGAACTACCATTCATGGAATAGGTATTCCGGCCGACCTTTCAAAGCCGGGTGCTTATTCAATGTTATCAATGGGTATTCTCGCATCAAATTCTGATCTTCCAAAGCTGGAGGTTACGAAACAGGTTTTTGCCAACAGCACCTACAAAAAAGGAGCTTCTGATATTACCCTTTGGCCCAAGAATGACGGTAAGCCAATACGTACCATGATTATTGGAGCAGGAGATCCTTACCAGTATAAAGGCTTTGATATCTATTTGGCGAAACAGCTTGTTGATGTTTCCCTCAGCCTTAAAAGCAGTAAAGACCGCAATAAGGTCTTTTATTATGATTCAGTCAAGTTGTCCCCTTTGTGGAAAAAAGAGGGCGACTACAGTATGTATGGAACATTCCGGACCATGGACGGTTATGACGGCGAAGCATTTTACAATCCGGATAATGGCACTTTTAAATTTTCCCTTATGCATGAGGGGAAAACAGTGCTGGATTCGGAATATGTCCTTTATCAGTATCGTGAAAAAGTTATCGGCGATTTTGTTATGTCGCTTGAGGCACTGGGGAATTGGTCGGAAATTCATGTCGTGCATCGCAGACACATGGAATTGCTCTGGGTTGGTGGTATCATCGCTCTCCTTGGATTGCTTTTGAGAATTGTTATCCGCCCACAGCGTGTCTGGATTGAAGCAGGAGACGAAGGGAGCAGCAGGGTATGGGCTGCTGGAGACGAAGCAAAAAAAGTGGTACGTTAGCTCCGTTGGTATATGTATTGGTTGTCGTTTTATTATTACATCCGGGAACCGCGTAAAATATGAAAAAACTGGGACGTGTTAACAAGCATTGAGTATGTATTAGCTTCATTTTACCGTACCCAACAAGGATCTTATTATGGCTTACTGGGAAACAGTCTTTTACTTGGTATCAATGGTTATATATGCATTTGCCGGTGTTGGATTTATTTACTCTTTTGTGTTCAAGAACCCGCGCATAATTACGAAAGTGACACTACTTGTTGGTTTTGGTTTTCTTGCCCAGACATTTTCAATTTACGCCAGATTTAATGCTACGGGGCATCTCCCCTGGTCGGGGCATTATGAATATGCCCTTATGGGGGGCTGGTTTATTATCGCCGGGACACTTTTTGTTGGTTGGCAGAACAAACAGCTGCAAGGGCTAGCCGTTGGAACTGTTCCTCTTGTACTTATTATGCTTGGCTACGGTTATATGCAGAATCCTTCGCTGACCCCAATGGCTGCCAGTCTGAAAACAGTATGGCTGTATATCCATGTCTACTTTGCCTGGCTATCGTTTGGTGCTTATTCTCTTGCTATGGCAGCGGGTGTAGTTTTTCTTCTGAAAAAAAAGAGCGAATCACTGCCGGTGCCGAACCCGGCATACGAGCGGTTTCCTTCACTTGGTCGGCTCGACGAACTGATTTTCCGCTATGTCGTTTTTGGTTTCATCACCGATACAATAATGATATCTGCCGGCGCAATCTGGGCAAAAGATCTCTGGGGCAGTTACTGGAGTTGGGACCCCGTTGAAACGTGGTCTCTTATCTCCTGGCTTACCTATGGAATTACCATCCACCTGAGAGTTACCTTCGGCTGGCGTGATAAGCGGCTCGCCTGGCTTGCCATTGGAGCTCTGAGTTCAGTTATTATCTGCTTCTTTGGGGTGAATCTGGTAGTCAATACCAGTCTTCATATGTTTCAAGTCCGGTAAACACGCAGGTTATTACATAGTAGATGACTAAAATGATGAGAGATTATGTACAAATTTGATGTGAGTGATTTTTTTTTAAATTCACCCGGATATAACTTCATCTCTCATCAATTATCTCTCTCCTCTCTCATCATTCCTCATCTTAAATGGATATATGCTCAATAAACTAATAAAATACCTCAGCTCACTCCGCTTTACTATTGTGCTTATTTGCCTGCTGGGTATTATCTTCGCCCTTGGTCTGGTGATTCCGCAAAAATCATTGGTAAAAGATATCTATTTTGAGTGGCAAAAAAGCTCTCCCGCACTGGTTTCTTTTCTCGATGCTCTGCAATTAACGGAGATTTATTCGTCCTGGCTGTCACTATCATTGTGGTGTCTTTTTTTCCTTAATCTTGCGCTTGTTATATGGCAGAGGATGCCCTTAGTCAGGAAGCGAATAGAGATGCCTGCGTCGCGGATCGTTGCTCCGGAGACTGCAACCGGCTACATTTTCCGCAAAACATATACTCTACCAGACGACATTGACGGTACTGCTATCCTCGCTTTACTTGGTAAACGCGGTTATGCTCTGCTGGGCGATGAAAATGGCTTTTTTGGAGTTAAAAACCGTTACTCTCCCCTTGCGTTTGCTTTTTTTCACCTTAGTTTCTTCTTGATCCTTCTTGGCGGTTCGATCAGCTTTTATACCACGTTTATCGGGTATGTTGATCTTGCCAATGGTGAGACCTTCATGGGAGAACTGGAACGCTATAACAGATCGCCATCTCCGTCATTACCGAAAGTCGGGAGAATACCTCAGGTCGCTTTTACTGTTACCAGTATTACCCCGCAGGTTGTGAAAAATACTCCGACCGGGATCAGCGTTAAGCTGCTTGATGCTCGGGGCACGACCCATGATGTCGGTATTAATACGCCATACATTACGGATAATACTTTTTTTGTATTCAAACATTTGGGAATGGCGCCACTCTTTGTCCTGAAAGACCTTTCCGGAAAAGATATTGAAGGTGCTTATTTCAAATTAGATGTACTTCAAGGAAGACAAGATCGATTTACACTGGCAGGGTACAGCTTTACTACCCGTTTCTACCCGGATTATGTCCTGGAAAAAGGTGTGGCGACCACACGAACTCAGGAATTTAAGAATCCAACATTCTTTATAGTTGTGGAACATAATGGGGAAAAAATAGGCGAGGGGACTATCACAAATAATGGTGTCCTTGAATTTAACGGTCACCGGCTTGAATTGCAGGAAATGCCATTCTGGGTGCGTTTTTACGTTATTAAAGAACGCGGTGTATCGATCCTTTACACCGGTTTTATTATAGCGTGTTGTGCCGTTATATGGCGGTTGCTCTTTTTCCGCCGTGAGATTGTCGGCGCAGTTCGTGAAGAAAATGGCGTTCGGCATCTTGTTGTCGCGGCGAAGTCCGAGTTCTATAAAAATCTGGCCGAAGATGAATTTACCAAACTGTTTGATGATATTGTTGGACACCAAACAGGCCTAAACAGTGGCGATGTATGAGCATCTCATCCTAATATCAAAAATGGAGGTATAAATTGAAAAGTGTACTAATTTTATTGCTGGCTCTGTTGGTACTATGCTCCGGCTGCAAAAAAGAAGAAAAGCAGGTGGTTTTTGATGATAAATTGCCTTTATTGCTGGTAAAAATAGACAAACATTATGGATACTGTGATCTGAACGGTAAAATTGTGATTCCAGTACAATATGAAATGGCTTCATTATTCTCCGAAGGGATGGCAGCCGTGAGCCAGTTCGGAAAATATGGTTACATTGATACAAAAGGAAAGATGGTAATCCCACCTGCGTATGACGGTGCGCTGTTTTTTCTTAACGGCCGGGCTGCTGTATTGAAAGGTGAACGTTGGGGCTATATAGACCAGAGTGGGAAAATGATAACTGATGTTGAATACTTGTCTACCTTTGCTTTTACGGAGGGGCTGGCACCAGCTGCCATCGTCAAAAATAACAGCGGAAAAGCCGGATTTATTAATAATATGGGGAAGTTTATCATTAAACCGGAGTTTGATGATGCCAACAACTTTTCAAATGGTTTGGCTGCCGTAAAGATCGGGAAGAAGTTTGGCTATGTAGACAAAACGGGGAAAATGGTGATCCCCGTACAATTCGATGAAGCTGCCATGTTTTTTGATGGACGTGCAATGGTTAAAATCAACGGAAAGCATGGTTTAATCGGCTATATAGATACAACGGGCAAAATGGTAATTACTGCTGTGTTCGATCAAGGCACCAACTTTCATGAGGGTGTTGCTGCGGTGCTTGAAAATAGTAAATGGCGGTTAATTGATATAAACGGGAAACCGATATTTTCGCAGGATTTTGATGTACCTACGATCTTTACTGAAGGGTTGGCGCCGGTGGTGGTGAACAAGAAGATTGGTTATATAAACAAGCAGGGGAAGATGGTGATAAACCCTCAGTTTCAGTCGGGCTCAATTTTTGTTCATGGTCTTGCTCCCGTTCAGGTTGGTGATAAGTGTGGCTATATCGACAAAACCGGGAAAATGGTGATAGAGCCTAAATTCGATTGGGATCAGCGCACCATTGATCAATATATAAACTTTTATACGCATTTTGCACAAGCTCCACCAAAGTTGTAACTGACGAATGATGAACACTGAGGATGAGAATTTGAAGAATATTTGTTTTTCATTTCCAACAAAAATCATCTTACAAGCTTCATACAAGCTGCACATACAAAGGATATGATAAATGCCGACTTTCGATATAGGTCCCGGTCTGGGTGTAGTTATCATGATGAACAATTATTTTCATGACATGGCAACTGGCTTGTTGGTTGGAAGTGGCTTTGCTCTCCATGCCATCCTCCGTATTCAGACATCTATGAACACGCCGCAAGCAACACTCTTCTTCCTGAAGACGAACAGCCACATGAAGAAACTGTTCAAGTTTGCACTGTGGTGGGTCATTCTGGGCGGTGTGCCGCGCACCATTTTTTATACCAGTTTTGAATGGGCTAATGCGGCTGACAAACTTCAGGTTCCTGCACTGGCGGTGAAGCATGTTATGATGTTCGCAGCGGTTGTCTGGGGGATATACGCGTGGCGGCGGATGCAAAAGAGGGTTGAGCTGCTTAAGGAATCGCTGCCGGCTGAAATGCGTGCGGAACTGAAGAAAAGTTGAACGGGAACTATCTTATTCTCTGAATCTTCTGTTTGACATAATAACGGTAGCTTGTTATGGTTCAGGCAGAGGTCTGCTATGTCGACAATTACTTTTGATACTTTGAAGTTTGTAGAGAAATTAGAGAGAGCGGGTGTCTCTCGTGAACAGGCGGCTGCTTTTGCAGAAGCTCAGAAAGATGCTTTTGCAGAAGCTCTTGATACGACTCTAGCAACTAAAACTGATATTGATACTATTCGTGCGGAGTTGGTTCTTGTTAAATGGATGTTGGGTGTTGTTATCGCAATATCGGTTGCCAACTTTGCAAAACAGTTCTTTTAGAAAACTGCATCAAATACTCAATCATCATTGACCCCGTCAATTAAAGTGAACGGGGTTTTTTATTAGCTCCAGCATCAGATTCGTTCTAAAAAAGGTAAAATAACCGTCCTTCAGCGGAGACGCCTGGTGAATTGACTGCCTGTTTGTGCACGTATTACGGAGAAGATCTGTGCTCTTCCGCATCCTCAAAAAATCTTTCCTCAAACGCCCAAAAGCCGTCTTTTTGGTGTTTCTTTCCATCGCCATGGGCGCAGCTGTGGCCACGGCCTTCCTCGGTATTTCAGGTGAAATATCTCATAAGATGGCGCTGGAACTACGCAGTTATGGTGCCAATATCCTTCTTGAACCGTCCGCCGTTGAGGGGGGCGGTTTTTTGCGTGAAGAAGACCTGCCTAAAATAAAGACGGTCTTTTGGAAGTACAATATCACCGGCTTTACACCATATCTGTTCGGAGTCGCTGAATTCTCTGCCGGCGGAAAAAAGGAACGGGGAATTGTTTCAGGAACATGGTTTGCTAAACAACTAGATGTGCCGGGTGAGGATTCCAGCACTCAGGGAATAAAGGGTATTGCACCCTGGTGGGAAGTTCAGGGGAGTTGGCCGACCGGGCCGGATGAGGCTATTATCGGGGCGACGCTGGCGAAGCGCCTCGGAACCGCCGTCGGCAAGGAACTGGATGCAACTGTTCGTGGACGTACCCGGCATTTTCGGGTAGTCGGTATTGTCACTACCGGAGGATTTGAGGAAGAACAGTTATTTGCACCTCTCGTTACGGTTCAGGAGCTACTTCTTCAACAGGGTAAGGTATCCCGGGTTTTGGTAAGCGCCCTGACGGTGCCGATGGATGCTTTCGGCAAGAAAGATCCGGCAACCATGACCAAGGACGAATTCGAAAAGTGGTACTGCACGGCCTATGTCACCTCGGTGGCTAAAAATGTCGAAGAGGTTATGGCGGGAAGTCGCGCCAAGCCGATTTGGCAGATAGCAAGTGCCGAAGGAGCGTTGCTCACCAAATTGAACAGCGTCATGCTTTTTCTGACTATTCTGGCTTTGTGTGCCTCGGCTACAGCCGTATCAACCAGCTTGATGGCTTCTATGGCGGAGCGGAGTCGGGAAATCGCTTTGATGAAAGCTGTCGGAGCGGATCGTTTCCAAATTTCAGCCATTTTTCTTGGGGAAACTCTTATAATATCGCTAGCGGGTGGAGTTGTCGGTTACCTGCTCGGTGACCAGCTTGCCCAGATCATCAGCCGCACGGTCTTTGATTCCAGCATAGTCTCCCCAATCTGGCTTTTTCCTACCGCTATTATCTCTGCCTTCACAGTTGCCATAGCTGGAAGTATCGCCCCGCTGCGCCGTGCACTTCTGATTGAGCCGGTAACAGTTTTGAAGGGATAATATGAACAGACGTCGTTGGCTTATACATCTTGTCTTTCAGGCATTGGCTCATCGTAAGGGACGTACTGTCCTATTGCTGGCAGTTCTGGCTATGGCTTCCAGCCTTGCTACTGCACTTGGTATCGTTTCGTTCTCTATGGAGAGACGAGTTGCTGAAGAGGTTCGTAAATATGGGGCTAACCTGATTATCACCGCCGAATCGGCCCGCCTTGATGTTGGCAGTGGGGGTCTTAATTTTGGCGTTGTCAGTGAACCAACCTACCTGCAGCAACAGCAGGTGGAGGCGACTTTAGTGCAAAGCGGCCTGAAGGCAGAGCGCTCCTT
>CAIRND010000437.1 GCA_903879825.1 uncultured Geobacteraceae bacterium | reverse complement strand
TTATAAAAAATAAATTTTATTATTATATTGATTTATAGCACAGGTTACTCCTATTGAAAACAAGTCAGTTGGGTGGTAAAAATAGAAGTATGAAATGCTTATGACATTGGCGTTGCAGAACGTGCTGTGCACCTAATAAATGTCTGCTCAAAGAGATGAATTCGTTTGGAGAACATTGAATGAAAGTACACATTCTCATTGTTGATGATGAAGAGATGATTCGGGATTTGCTGTTTTCCGCCTTGGCACAGGAGGGATATGTCTGCCATCAGGCGTCTAATGTTGACGATGCTTTTGCTCTCCTCGATGAACAACCTGTTGATCTCGTCATTTCTGACATTATGATGCCTGGCAGAAGCGGTGTTGAATTGCTGCGTGGCCTTAAAAGTATTAATCCGGATATCGCAGTTTTGATGATCACGGGACTATCCGATATGAATACCGCTATGGATTGTGTGCACCTCGGCGCAGATGACTATATTACCAAGCCCTTCGGGATAAATCGCGTCATGTTGACCGTAAGAAATATGATAGAACGTCGATCTCTTGCTCTTGAAAAGAAAAACTATCAGATAAGTTTAGAAGTTAAGGTAATGGAACAGACTGCTCAGATTCGAAAAAATATGGATGAGCTCTCTAGCGCTTATGACAATACCTTGACCGCACTGGTTAAAGCCCTTGATGCTCGCGAGAAGGAAGTCGGATCACATTCGGAACGGGTTATGAGGTATACCGATTTTTTAGGAATGAAGCTGGGGATAGTAGGCAAAGAGCTTAAGGAACTGGCAAAAGGTGCCCTGCTGCACGATATCGGGAAAATTGGCATTTCCGATAATATTTTACTTAAGCACGGGCGGCTTGATGAGAGTGAGTGTATCGAGATGCGCAAACATCCGCAGGTTGGGTATGCTATTTTATCCGAGATTCACTTTTTAAAAACTCCCGCCGAAATAGTCCTCGCTCACCATGAACGATTCGATGGCACTGGCTACCCATATAAACTCAAAGGGGAAGACATTCCGATTGGATCCCGCATTTTTGCCGTTGTTGACACGCTTGATGCCATGACATCTGATCGCCCATACCGTCTTGCGCTCCCCTTCAGCATGGTTGTAGCCGAAATAAACACTTACCGTGGGACTCAATTTGACCCTGAAATCGCCGACATGTTTCTCTCAATTTCTAAAAAACAGTGGGAGGAATGTGCGGGAAAGCATTTTATATAAAAATCGGGGCTCAGACGAATCCGAACCCCGATGTTCACCGGTAATATTTTATCGATAATTATTCTTTATCTTCCCAGTCATTGTCTTCCGAGTCATCTGAGCCATCTCTTACAAACTCATCCTCCTCATCATTATATCCATCACTATCAACGCCATCCTCTTCAGCATCATCAATTCCTTCAGAATTATAGCGCTCTGAAACTCTCACTTCATTGTCCGCAATCTTTTCAAAGCGTCCCAGCAAGCCAGAATCCGAACAAAATCTACCGCTCTTGTGCTTACACACCTCTAAATCACACAGATCAAAAAGTTTAATCTCGCTACAGAGACGAGGAGGAAGACTATCTGCTTTTTTAATGGATTCAGTCATAGCCGTTTTACCGTCAGCAAGAGCCGTTCAAAAATTCTGCAGCCTTGGCAACATCTTCCTTACATCCGATATAAACCGGACAGCGCTGTTCAAGGCCCTCAGGAACAATATCAAGAATCGGAATTTCACCATTTGTAGCGGAGCCGCCAGCCTGTTCAATCAAATAGGCCATTGGGTTAAGTTCAAATAGAAGGCGCAACTTGCCATTAGGGCTATCGCTGAGTGCCGGATACATGAAAACGCCCTTCCCTTTCATCAATATCTGATTGAAGTCAGGTACAAAACCACCAGAATAACGAAGCTTAGCGCCTTTATCTTCCAGGTAACGTATAAAACGTTCATTGCCCTCACTATACTTTTTCCGCAAACCACCGGGGGAATAAATATCTCCGGACGGCCTCATCTGGATATTTGCTCGAGTAAGGGTATATTCCATCAGCTGATTCATAGTGAACTCAAAGACACCCTTGCCGACCGAATAAACTAGAGATACGCGAGGACCATAGAGGATATAAATTGATCCAACCATTTTTCGGCCGGGTTGAAGCAGATCATTTCCCTGATAGATACCGACAATGGTACCCACTGCCAAATTGACATCTACCAGAGAAGAACCGTCAAGTGGGTCATACGCAACTGAAAACATTCCCTGTGGGTTGCTGGTAACCTGAAAGATCTCTTCCATCTCTTCGGATGCAATGTTGCACACAACTCCAGAATGTTGAAGACGCTTGCGCATGATACGATCAGAGAGGACATCAAGAGCCAGTTGTTCTTCTCCGTAAAGGTTGGACGTTCCTGCAACACCCAGATCACCGGTTCGAACGGCGTTAATGACATATTTACTTGCTTCGGCAATTTCACAGATAAGATGGACAAGATTGCCGCTGATGTTCTGATCACGCAGATGCTGACGCAGATCAATCTGAAATTTTGTCTTCCCTGCTACACTGGACATGTTTCCTCCGAACTGAATAAAATGAGTGTGGCTGCGACGAACATACTGAGAATTGGCGTTTTTAGCAAGATTAAAAAAATATTTTACGACGAAAAAACTAAATGGAATGGATATAAAATGCCCTTATTTTCTGCAACTTATATGTCATAAACTGAACCATCGTGCAACAGTTCAAGGCCGGTTATGGCCAATTCCTCCACTTCCTTTCGTATTATGTCGTAATATTGTGGTTTGGGGTGGGTGATAAGAATTCGTTTGGGTAATATTTTGATTTTAGAAAGCTCCGTAACCAGCATGGATGCCGTTAAATGCTTTGTCAGTTGTGCCAGATCCTGCATCGAGTCGGGGAAAGACACTTCAACTATAAGGGCGTCTGCACCTGAACAATACATCCATATCTCCTCAGTCGGTCCGGTGTCTCCAGTATACACAAGTTTTTTCCCACCTGATTCCACCAGATATCCAACGGTAGGAACCGTGTGGTTTACCGGAATTGCTGTAATAACGTAATCTTTAATACGGTATTCCTGATATGGGGTGATGGTTGTGAACTCTAAAACAGGATTTTCTGTTGTGGGGATTTTGGTGAAATCCGGCCAGATTATATTGTTAAACAGGTGATTCTGCAGGGCTGAAATAACCTCATAGGTACTTTGAACAGAAACGGTATGAAGTTGATTCTTGATAATGATGTTGTCTGCAAGAGCGGGAATGCTTCGAATATGATCCAAGTGAGAATGAGTGATAAATATGGTATGAATCTTCCA
>CAIRND010000436.1 GCA_903879825.1 uncultured Geobacteraceae bacterium | reverse complement strand
TATCGAGAGATTCCAGTTGACTGTAGAGTGGAGAGCGGCTATTGAGACATGTGTATCGACAGACGGATCGATTGTTAATCAGGGGAGTACTTATGGAAAATTTGTTCAAGGCCCGAATCAATAAAATCAGCCTCCATCGAACAATCCTCTTGTTCCTGCTTCTGGTGCTGATACTGCTGCCAACACTTCGTGCCCATGCAACTGAGAGTGGTGAAACAGATCGACACAAAGAGTGGCGGGTGACTGTTGGCGGCGGGTTAATGATTGCTCCGGCCTTTGCTGGTGCAAAAAGCTACAGTCTACTCGCCGTCCCCGATCTTCGGATAGCCTACAAGGATCAGTTTTTTGCAAATGTCAGGGACGGCATCGGCTATGTGCTGATCAATAAAAACGGCTGGCGTGTCGGTCCGGTTGTCAGCTATTCCTTTCGTCGTTCTGAAAAAGATAGTGGCTCTATTTTTCGTATAGCCGGTGGCAACAAAGACGCTCTACAGGGAATGGGTGATGTCCCGGGAACTGTTTCGCTGGGAGGTTTTGTCGAATATGCCCTGAAACCATATACGTTCAAGTTACATCTGCACAAAGGAGTTACCGGACATGAAGGGATGTTCGCAGAGGGAAGGATCAGCTACGGCGGAGTGATAACATGTGCTGGCCCACTAGTGATTTACTCTGTCGGCCCGCATATAAAGTTTGGTGACCGGGCCTACACCAATGCGTATTGGGGGGTGACCCCGGAGCAGTCGCTGCGCAGCGGCCTGGAACCATATCGCGCTGGTGCCGGAGTATCTGCCTACGGCGTAAGCGCCTTTGCTTTGAAATCGTTGACGACATCCGTTTCAATTTCCGCAGTTGCCGGATTTGATCGACTCGCCCCCACCGTTGCCAATTCACCACTTATTCAGGTGCGCGGTTCGGAGAATCAGGCAATGGGGGGAGTATTCGTCAATTATGAGTTTTGATTACCACGCATATCAGCCATGAGGCGGACAACCGCAAGCTCCTTTGCCTTTGCTTCAACATCTACTGTCATCTTCCGCCCACGCCAGCAGTCAGGAACATCACCGATATCGATGTAATCAGCATGCGGCTTTGGTGTGCCGCTCTCCCACCCGGATTTGGGTGATGAAATGTGGCACTGCTGTTCCCGACCGACCGCTTTCCAGGTAACTGCTGCCCGCTCGGTTGCTTCTTCAATCGTCAGGCGGTCCGGGTTGCAGCGATGGTGGTGAACATCATAGACCAGAGGAATTGCGCGCTGCTCACAGAGCGGCAACAGGTCTTCAGGGGTGTAGCTGACATCATCATTTTCAAGAGTCAGACGACTCCGGACGGCCGCCGGCAGAACATCATACACCTCACCAAAGCGCTGGAGAGCCGAGTGTTTATCACCATAGACCCCTCCCGCATGAATGTTAATTATATCGGCGCCGACCGCCTCAGCCAAAAGAGCCTGATAGGTAAGTTCCTGGATAGAATTGGCAACAACGGCAGGATGTGGCGACGACAGCACCACAAATTGATCGGGGTGAAAGCTGAGCCGGATCTGCAGATTCAGGGCAAATATCCGGCAGGCTTCCAGGGTGCTCTGTATGCTGTCTCCATCCGGCAGGTCTGCAAGGGAGTAGCCCGCTTCCGGGTGAGTCATGCGCGGAAAAAGCGGCGACATGATGCGGAACGCACCGATGCCGAGTCGTTGCACCGTTTCCAGGGCCACCTGTAGATTACGGGCGTTGTGCAGGCAGATGTCGGATAGCTTCAGCAGTTGACGGTCGCGGGAAAGTGTCGACAGGTTTTTTACTGTAGTTGTCCGGAACGCAATATCTTCATTTTTAAACAGACAGCAAAGTCCAAAACGGAGCACGTGGCCCCCCTATTTTCCCGGTGTATTAATTTTATTTTTAGTGACCGGTTGCGGCGAATTGGCGTCGAATCTCTTCCATACGGGAGCGGTTCTTTCCAAGATCAGAATAGCCCAGTCGTGAAGCAGAACGGACATGGATTATGCTCTGCTCCGGATCCAACAGAAATTCACCATCATCCACAAAGAGAGTTGTCCGAAACTCTACCAACAGATACCCGGACTTCTCGTCGATAATCGTCGTATCCCCCCGTTGCTTCAGAACCAGCTTCAGACGGACAAAAGCCGTTTGCGGTTCACCACTGAAACTGATCGGAGCAATTCGATGTTTTTCGTCAACGACCTGGCTTGAGACACAGTTTGGCGAGGTGGGACACGCAGCGAGCTCTCCACCGTGTGCTCCCAGGTTGTTCGAGCGCTCACCGGCACAACCAAATAGTCCCAATAATCCAAGCGCCATACATACCCCTCTCCCATATGATATCTTCATCGGTGCACACTCCAGGCTCAACCATAACGGCCATGGGTATGCTAACATTTTCTATTCTATTACACCATAAATCGATTCTGAGGTATGTACAGATTTTATTTCAAGCCAGCGAGGCACTGTGCCGAGGTGCAGTTTAAAATCAATGTGGTATAGTTACATACTTGTAGAGATAGAAAGGATCAACGTGAAAACAATACGAGTGCCAGTACGACCATCAGAAGGCACCTAATGATGGAACGACACACCAATAAAACAATGAGCCGCGAACACCTCACGAAGCAGGAGCAGGCAACACCCTGGCACTCCATATCGGGGCAGGAGGTTATGGCTGAATGGGGAACTGATCCGGGCGGACTGGATGGTGCAGAAGCGGCAGCACGGTTGCAACGTTTCGGCGCCAATACCCTCGCCCGCAGCGCAGGTGACGGACCGTGGCTGATCTTCTGGCATCAAATCAACACACCTATCGGGTGGCTTCTGATCGCTGCGGGGTTCATGGCGGTCATGCTCGGTAAATATACCGACTCAACGGTTGTTTTCGGCGCAGTAGTAATCAACGCCATTATCGGTTTTCTGCAGGAATACCGGGCGGGCAAGGCTATCGACGCACTCTCTGCCCTCGTGCCACGGGTAACAATAGTCCTCCGAAGCGGTGAATCACACGAACTTCCGGCAGAGCTTCTCGTGCCGGGCGATATTGTCATTCTGCAAAGCGGCGATCAATTGCCAGCCGATCTGCGACTTGTCCAGGTAAAAAATCTGCTGGTGGATGAATCTGCACTAACCGGTGAATCCTTGCCGGTACCCAAACGATGCGAAGCGGTTGCTACTGCTGCCGCGCTCGGAGATCGCTTCTGCATGGCCTATGGCGGAACTCTGGTGGTGCAGGGCGCAGCCAGAGGCGTTGTTGTTGCGACGGGAGCGACGACTGAACTGGGGAGAATCAACTCACTGCTGGGCCAGACCACCCAACTGGTGACACCACTGACTCGACAGCTGGAAAAAGTGAGCTTCTGGATCACAATTGCCGTAGTAGCCATGGTGGTGGTTTTGGTTGCATTTGGCATTCTGATTAAGGGCGCTGCGATCAGTGAAGCACTGATGGTGGCGGTGTCACTGGCGGCAGCGGCAATACCGGAAGGTCTCCCCTCGGTCATCACCATCGCGCTGGCCATTGGCGTCCGGCGTATGGCGGAGCGCCATGCCGTTGTGCGGCATCTGCCGGCGGTTGAGACGCTCGGTTCTACGTCGGTGATCTGTTCTGACAAAACCGGCACCCTGACCCGAAACGAAATGACCGTTCAGGTAGCTTGGCTTGCGGGCAATGAATATCGCATCTCCGGTGTTGGCTATGCCCCTCTCGGAGAAATCGAACAGAACGGGCAGCGGCTGACGACTCCCCCGGCAGGGCTGCAGGAATTGCTAACAGTTGCCGTCCTCTGCAATGATGCAGCTCTCCGGCACAACGACGATATCTGGACCATTACCGGTGACCCGACCGAAGCGGCCATGGTAGTTGCCGGCCGAAAAGCGGGTATTGATGAGCATCAATTGCGCAGCCGTCACGAACGGCTCGACTCAATTCCATTTGAATCAGACATTCAGTTTATGGCCACTCTCAATCGTTTTGAAGGTGGCAATCGGATTCTGCTGAAAGGCGCGCCGGAAACGGTTATTGACCGGTGTGAACTCAGTGAAGGCATGCGCCGCAGGGCGGGAGAGGCGCTGGAAACTTATGCGCGCCAAGGGATGCGTGTTATTGCGTTTGCCTGGCGGAGCGCAGACAACAGCGATCATTGTGCAATAGCGGATGTTGAATCCGGCCTGACG
>CAIRND010000435.1 GCA_903879825.1 uncultured Geobacteraceae bacterium | reverse complement strand
CATGCTCAAAAAAAGTAGTTGATAAATTATTCCCTGTGGGTTATAAAGCCAATTCGTAATGCGCTTGTAGCTCAGCTGGATAGAGCAACGGACTACGAATCCGTAGGTCGGGCGTTCGAATCGCTCCAGGCGCACCATAAAATTCAGGCACTTACAAGAGATTGTGAGTGCCTTTTTTATTACCCTGACGCAGATCTTGACGCAGGTACATATTTTTCGTAGTCCTCGGCTCTAACTCAGCACTACAGATTTTCCCTTGGTCAAACCTGAAGCATATAACCCACTTCATGCTGCAAGTGGTAACGGATGAACCTCTCTATCTAAACGATCCTCTAGTACTTCGAGCGCAACTTCCATATCATAATGACTCTGAAGATTCATCCAGAATTGCGCCTCCATATTAAAGAACCGCCCCATGCGTAGTGCTGTGTCTGCTGTAATCCCACGGCGACCATGTACAATTTCATTTATACGTCTTGGAGTAACACCAATATTTAATGCCAGTCGATACTGACTGATTCCCATCGGTTCAAGAAATTCAGTAATCAATATCTCGCCAGGATGAATAGGGGGGAAATCACGCTTTGCCATATAAGCTCCTCTCAATGGTAATCAACAATCTCAACATCAAATACGTCACTGCCGCTCCAAGTAAAACAAATGCGCCACTGCTTATTTATCCTGATGCTGTATTGTCCTTCTCGATCATGATGCAACGCTTCCAGGTGGTTTGAAGGTGGCACTCGAAGGGTATCCAGAACAGTAGTAGCATTGAGCATATTCAGTTTAATAGCTGCCGCTCTCTGAATATCCTGAGGCAGTTTTGTAGAAAACCTACCTTGGAACAATCTTTCAGTCTCTTTGCACCGGAACGATTTGATCATGGCTCATGTTATCCTTTAAAGATATTATCGTCAATAGATATTAGACCTGGATATGTTGCCTTCGCCTGGCTATTCCCGTATCAGTCCCGGATTCTAAATGTTTCATTGTGGTGCTCATTTCTTGAATAAATTCTGTGGACTGTGAAATGTAGTTGTGTTAGAAAAATTCCCTGATTTTATGGGGGGCGCTTTGGCAATGATGGTAGAGGCTTCACTGGTGACAGTATGCCTGTAGCTGAAGCATTAATTCAGGAAATATTTGCCCGCATGGTTGACACCTTCATAACATATAAAAAATTGAAAGATTCGCCTTTGAAATATCCATTTGATTATCATACAAAAACAACGAAAGGAAAAAATCATGAACAAAATAATTACCGCCATTCTCTTCTGTCTTGTTGTCACCCCATCATTTGCAGCTGATATCCTTGAGTCCGAAGACCAGAAAACCCTCTATGCACTGGGTCAAGTTGTTGGTCGCCAACTTTCAGCAATTAATCTTACCCCTGCGGAGCTTAAAATTGTAAATCAAGGGACCGCTGATTTCATTAAAGAGACGCCCCCTCTTGTTGATATGAATATTTACGGCCCTAAAATCCAGGATTTTGCCAAAACGCGCCTCAAGGTGCTGGGTGAGAAGCAGGCTGCTCTTGGCAAGGACTTTCTTGTGAAAACAGCTCAAGAGAAAGGTGCTGTTAAGACGGATTCCGGTTTGATCTACTTCTCCCTCCAGGAAGGAACAGGTGCTGCACCAACCGCAACTGACACGGTCAAGGTTAACTATCGTGGCACGCTGATTGACGGCAAGGAGTTTGACAGCTCTTATAAGCGTAATGCGCCACTTGAGTTTAAGCTGGACGGGGTGATTAAATGTTGGACAGAGGGTGTCCAGAAGATGAAAGTTGGCGGCAAGGCAAAACTTGTGTGTCCTTCCTCTCTTGCCTATGGTGAAAAAGGTTCTGGTGGTGCCATACCGCCTAATGCGGCACTGGTTTTTGAAGTTGAACTCCTTGATATCAAAAAATAATAGAGAACTGCCTCATCAATGTATCAGCCGTCTGACGTTCCAGACGTTGGGCGGCTGTTCCTCTTCTGTGTACCCTTCTTATAGCATGTTTCCCCCTAAAGCCGCGCTTCGTAGATATCCCAAACCTTTCAAAGGTGTATGTGATAACAGTGTGAATCCTCGACTATTACATCAGGGCAGTCGCCAATACATGGATTGATTTGGTGCACGTTTGTATGGAATTATAATCAAACGTGTTCATTGCTAAGGAAAAGTCAAAATGAATAATTCAGATAAACAGCATAATGGTGGGTTTATGACTCCAGAGAAAAAGACGATCTTTACCCGTGGTGGGCTGCATTACGCCTGGATAATTGCTGCCGTGACCTTTTTGACGTTATTGGTAACAGCAGGAATCAGATCAACACCTGGTATTTTAATAGTGCCGCTGGAGCATGAATTTGGTTGGTCGCGTGCGACAATCTCAATCGCAGTGTCGGTAAATCTGCTGCTCTATGGGTTAATGGGGCCATTTGCGGCTGCTTTTTTCGACAGATTCGGTGTGCGTCGTACCATGTCCATCGCGCTCCTGCTGTTAGCCGTTGGTGTCAGTTCAACGACATTGATGACAAAGCCGTGGCACATGATTTTAATTTGGGGAGTTGTTGTTGGTTGCGGCGCCGGAATGACGGCATACAGCCTGAGTGCAACAGTTGTTAATCGCTGGTTTTCAAAATCTCAAGGCACCGTGATGGGCGTATTAACTGCCAGTGCCGCAACCGGGCAACTCTTGTTCCTGCCCTTTTTGGCATCATTATCTCATCATCATGGCTGGCGAATTGCCGCTTTTGCCATAGCTTCTGCCGCTCTTGTGGTACTTCCATTTGTGCTCATCTTCATGCGGAACTTTCCAAAAAACGTTGGACTTGTGCCGTACGGAGAGGAGCCTGAAGTCAGTAAGTCGCAAGAAGTTATTGGTAAAAAGCCAGCCATTAATCCATTTGAAACCGCTGTGGCGGGCTTGCGGCGTGGTCTACATTCCAAAGACTTTTGGCTGCTGGCAGGAAGTTTCTTCATCTGTGGTGCAAGTACCAACGGTCTTATTGGTACCCACTTGATACCGGCATGTGTTGATCACGGCATTCCAGAAGTCCGTGCCGCCGGCCTCCTGGCTTTAATGGGGATTCTGGACCTGTTCGGGACGACTCTTTCGGGCTGGCTTTCGGACCGATACAACAGTCGCTACCTGCTGTGCTGTTACTATGGTTTCCGGGGTTTGTCGCTTCTTGGTCTTCCCTATGCTTTAGGGGGGCCGGAGTGGGGGCTTTCAGCATTCGCAATCTTTTACGGTCTTGATTGGATCGCCACCGTTCCTCCCACCGTGCGCCTTACAGCCGATGCTTTTGGCAGGGAAAATGTTGGTGTCATGTTTGGCTGGATCTTCGCGAGCCACCAGGTTGGTGCTGCATTGGCCGCTACATTTGCGGGGACCGTTCGTACCTATCTTGGTGTATACACGATTGCGTTTATTCTGGCCGGTATCATTTGTCTTCTGGCTGCCGGACTCGTGCTGCGCATAAACAAGAGCGACCTACCGGAGTTGGCCGCAGAAGCGGCTGCTTAATGTTTGCTATTATAGGGGGGGGGTGGGATTTATGCTGACGGCACTTGATTCACTACCGTTCCCTCATATCCGCACAGGAGCGGATGTACGTGAATTCCGGGTGCATGTACGGCAGTCGCCTGCCTCGCCCGGCTGGAGACAAGTTCCATAAGTTCCCTGTCAAAGCCGGTTGCGACGGCGATTTCACGGGCTGTGTTGGCGTGTGCAATGATCACCAGATATTCGGGTGAAATATGCGCGGCTTCCGCCCAACGGTGCAGCACGGAAAGATCCAGTTCGGAGGCCGCAGCGTGCGTATTTTCATAGCCGCAGGCTATTTTAAGCAACTTTGCAAATTGGCAGGCGATGATCGGCTGGTCAAAACCGCGCATCATGCAGGCTTGCAGGGCGTAGGCGACGTGATCGCCCATCATAATATAGGACTCTTCGGAGAGCGGCGCCTGTGCAGAGTGCGGACTTGCAGATGAGTCGCTAACGTGTGTCTGTCTCCCGGCGCCTGTTGTCTG
>CAIRND010000434.1 GCA_903879825.1 uncultured Geobacteraceae bacterium | reverse complement strand
TGCCTGATTTTGCCCCGCAAGACTAAATCCTGCGCAACACTCCAATCCTCCACGCCACTGTTACGCCAATGATCTATCTGCTTGCCAATGTCTATCATCATGCCCCCTGGCTACTTTCCAGACGTTACTTTCCAGCAAACCCACCTCACCCAACCAAGCCCCGTAAAATTCCAAGATTCACCGCATCCATCTCGTCATTGTCACCTTTTGGCGTCTCAAGAATTTTCGGTACCGCCGCAAAGCGGGGATCATTGAGGATGAAGCGGAACGGGTTCAACCCCAGCGTCCCTAGGCCGATATGCTCGTGACGATCGACTCGTGAGCCAAGTCCTTTTTTGGAGTCGTTGAGGTGAAAACAGAGTAGTCGCTCTACTCCAATCAGGCGATCAAACTGCTCCATGGTGTCGCGATAGCCTGCTTCTGTGGCGGTATCATAACCGGCGGCAAAGGTATGGCAGGTATCAAAGCAGACGCCGAACTTTTCCGGAAACCGTGAGCCCTTGATGATCGTAGCCAACTCTTCAAAAGTCCGCCCCAGATTACTCCCCTGTCCAGCGGTCGTCTCAATCAGCACCCTCCCCTCAAACTGCGGCACCTCGGCGAAAAGCTGGTCAAACGCCTCGATTACCCGCGCCAAACCGGCCTGGGGAGAATCAGCCAGATGTGAACCGGGATGCATGACCACCTTATTGATGCCGAGACGGGCACAGGTTTCCAGCTCATCACGGAAAGCGGCCAGACTTTTGTCACGCGTTTCGCCCGGCGGAGAGGCCAGATTGATCAGATAAATATCGTGGGAAATCACCTCATGCAGGCCGGAAGCGGCAAACTTGCTGCGGAACAGGGCTGCGTCAGCCTCGCTGACCGGCTTCCCTTTCCATTGATTGGAGTTGCGGGTAAATACCTGCACGGCATTGCAACCTGCAGCGACAGCCCGGTCAATGGCCAGATGCAGGCCGCCGGAAATGGACATATGGGCGCCAAGATAATCGTTCATTTATTTACTCCAGTTCAATATGATTGCCGTAAAAATGTACCGAGATTTCATCACCGACGGCAAAGTCCGTGCTTTCGGCCGGCAGTACGGCAATGGCCTGCGCATCAACCATGGTTTTCAGTATGGCGGTCTGCTGGTTTCCGGCAGAGGTGGCATACCAGCAGCCACCCTCTTTCATCAGACGCACCCGCACTATCTGCACCTTGCCCGGCTTTTTCTTGAGCGGATCCCGCAGCACCGCCGTAAAAAACGGCCGCACCACCTGTTGATGCCCCTGCATCCTCAGCAAGGCCGGGCGCACAAACTCTTCAAAGGTGATCATGGTCGAAACCGGATTACCCGGCAGCGAGAAAACCGGCGTCGAGCCGAACATCGCAAAGGCGGTTGGCCCACCTGGTTTGATACCGACCTTCCAGAACAGCTGTTTCGCGCCCAACTCTTCCAGAATATCCCGGACCAGATCACAGTCACCGGCTGAGACGCCGGCCGAGGTGATCAGAACATCCGCTTTCAATCCCT
>CAIRND010000433.1 GCA_903879825.1 uncultured Geobacteraceae bacterium | reverse complement strand
GCGACAGCGTCCCGAATCATCACCCTCGACCCGAAGCGAAATCGTACCTATCACTACTGGCATACCTTCGTTCCTGATATCGGATCCGGTCAGTTATACGGCTATCGTGTGACCGGCCCTCAAAAACCGCAGCGGGGACAGCGTTTCGACAAAGGGAAACTTCTGATTGATCCGTATGGCCGCGCGGTTTCGATGCCTGTTGGGTACTGCCGAAAAGCAGCATGCGTACCAGGCGACAACGTCGCTCAGTCCATCAAGAGCGTTGTGGCTGACCCCCGCGGTTACGATTGGGAGGGGGATATGCCGCTCAAGCGCTCTTACTCGCGGACCATCATCTATGAGATGCATATAGCGGGTTTCACCAAACATCCTTCGTCCGGAGTTTCAGCAGAAAAACGCGGCACCTATGCCGGCCTGATCGAAAAGATTCCTTATCTTCAAGAACTGGGAATCACTGCCGTCGAACTGTTACCTGTCTTCCAGTTCGACCCGCTTGATGCCCCCCTTGGTCTGTGCAATTATTGGGGCTATAGCCCAATCTCGTTTTTTGCTCCTCACGCGGCATACAGCTCACGCAAGGATCCGCTCGGCCCTCTGAACGAATTCCGTGACATGGTCAAGGCTCTGCACCGTGCAGGCATTGAGGTAATCCTCGACGTAGTCTACAACCATACCTCCGAAGGCAACAAAAATGGACCAACATTCTGCTATCGTGGCTTTGCCAACGATGTCTATTACTGCCTGGATCCCTCCGGTGCCCATGTAGATCATTCCGGCTGCGGTAACACACTGAATGCCAATCATCACGTGGTCCGCAGGCTCATCATTGACAGCCTCAACTACTGGGTCAAGGAGATGCATGTCGATGGTTTCCGTTTTGACCTGGCATCAATTCTGTCGCGGGATGGCCAGGGGCATCCGCTTAAAAATCCGCCTATTATCTGGGATATAGAATCTGACCCGGCTTTAGCTGGCATAAAGCTCATCGCTGAGGCATGGGATGTTGGAGGTTTGTATCAGGTCGGCAGCTTCATCGGTGATAGCTGGAAAGAATGGAACGGAGAGTTCCGTGACGATGTGCGCAGCTTTCTGAAAGGTGACAACGGTGTGATTTACCGCTTTGTTTCTCGGCTCTTAGCCAGTCCCGACATCTATGGCCACCAGGAACGAGAACCCGAACAGAGCATAAACTTTGTTACCTGCCATGACGGTTTCACTCTTAATGATCTGGTTTCTTATAACGTAAAACACAATAAGATAAACGGTGAGAAGAATCGGGATGGAGCTGAATCCAACGTAAGTTGGAACTGCGGCACTGAGGGCCCCACTGATGACCCGGCTGTCGAGGAATTACGCAACCGTCAGGTTAAGAACTTCCTGATAGTAACCCTTCTGGCCCTCGGCACGCCCATGATCCTTATGGGTGACGAGATCAGGAGAACTCAACGGGGAAACAATAACGCCTACGGACAAGACAATGAAATCAGCTGGTTTGACTGGGGGCTGCGTGCACGTCATGAAGACGTACACCGCTTCACCAGGCTTTTGATTGCCGCACGACTTATGCGTGGTGACTCCGCAACGGAGGAACTGACCCTGAACCAGCTGCTCGATCAGTCGCGACTAGTGTGGCATGGTGTGAAGCTCCATACTCCGGATTTAAGCTATCTATCGCACAGCATCGCCCTGACGGCCTGGAGCGTAACCGGGCGGGTAGTCTTTCATTACATGATCAACGCCTACTGGGAGCCGCTCACGTTCCGTCTCCCCTCTCCGAAAAAGCTGCCGGGGGGCGCCTGGCATCGCTGGATTGACACATCACTAACTTCACCTGAAGACATTGTACCGTGGCATGATATGCCGATTGTCACCTCTCGCAACTATTGCCTTCCCGGACGTTCAATCGGGATACTGATTGCCAGGGTAGTGACACATTCGGGGAACGAGACGGCAGGCTAAGTAGAACCGCAACAGTAGTAGTATTAACGGACACAATTCCAAAAACTACTATCAAAAGTTTTCTACAAAGCCTGGTTGGCGTAACGGTTCGATATGTTATGTATTTCCAAATTGGCTACTTAACACTGGTATTATTTTGTCCGCACCCCAGTTTCACTGTCAGACTATCTGCACTCTTCTCAACACACGGATCAAGAGAAAACCCCTTTGCAGCATATATAACGACACGGGTCTTATTTGAATAATGACCAATGCTGACTTTAGAGACACCGGCAGCAGCCAGAGGCACAAAACGGGGCATTTCGGTGTTCACGCCATATAAATCAATCACATAACGTTTCGGCTCATCCAGTGAAAATGCAAGGTATTTTTTAAAGTTTTGATCAACTTCAAACACGATGGCACGCTCTTTTTCATATACCCTTGTAAGCTTTGCTTTGAGCGCACTCTTTGAAACAACAGCAGCATGCTGATTGGAACTTTTGTGTACTGCCGCTGATTTTGAGTGTTTTTTATTTTTTTGCCCTTTGGATAACACGCTTTTAACTGCTTTTGTGGAAAGAGAACCTTTTAAAATCTTCCGGCACACAGACGTTTTCACCGATATTTTTTTTAGTGCCTGTGTGGTAGCCATAACAGTTTTAGTTGCAGTAACCACGGGGTAAGAAAGGATTATTTCGCCCGGATTTTCTTTCGACATTCGCAGTACCGGCTCAATATTCTGCACCAGTTCAGCTTCAATTCGAGTCAGCATACCGGCATCAGTTTCATACCCGGTAACGACAATTTTTTTAATAAGAGCTTTGTCAACTTTGATAGGACCGCTTAGATTACCAGGAGACACTCCCGGCATATCAACTACAAACCGTAGTGGTTCAAGAGCCGTATAATGGCGTACCTGTGCAGCTCTCGTCATTTTTATCACAAGCTGAGCGGTACCGTCCCGCTCTGACACTCTGACAGATTCTACAATCGGTAGTCCTTCCTCCTTTGTAATTTCCAAGGAATCGGCTTTTGTCGCTACAATGCCGGTAAAAAGTCCTATGGCACACATCAGTAAGGCAATTGTTATCATTTTTTTACATATTATCACTATAGTCTCCCTTTTTTAAACATAATGGCGGACGCAGAAATCATGGATGTACAAGCCGGAAGCCAATATCATCATTTTTAAAACCGGGATTTATACTGTGTCGGTAGGTAGAACGAGAAAAATCCGAGTTATTAAGCCAGCTGCCGCCACGAAAAACACGCATGGTCCCGGATGCTGGTCCCTGGGGTACACCTTGGGAAGCTGAAGACGTCGCATAATATTGATCGTTGTACCAATCACTACACCATTCATACACATTCCCGCTCATATCATACAAACCAAAACTGTTCGGCTTCTTTTTCCCCACCGGATGAATATGTCCGTCTGAATTTTGGCCGAACCAGGCCAGTGAGTCCAACTCTTTTACATCGCCGGTTCCTGCCCACTTTTCATCCTTTCCGCCACTTCGTGCAGCATATTCCCATTCGGCTTCAGTTGGCAGTCGATAACTCTTGCCGGATATGGCATTCAACTTTGCAATAAAACTCTGGGTATCATTCCAGCTTACCTGCTCGACAGGGCAGTCTACGCCGCACCCAACTGAATTAGATGGATTATTGCCCATAATCTTTCTCCACTGGCCCTGAGTAATCTCATATTTACCAATGGAAAAAGTACTAAGACAGACTTTGTGAACAGGTAACTCATCATCTTCACCATGTACCAAAGGTGCACTACCCATCATAAAGCAGCCTGCCGGAATCTTGACCAACTCGATCATGGAGTCTGCCTTGACAATATCTTTGGCTGCGACTTTCTGTTTGGCGTCAGGTTTAACGGCTACTGCCCCCTTAAACGACTGCTCAGGCTCTACTGCATATACAACAGAACTAATACACAAAAACAGACTCACCAGTATTATTTTCATATTTTACGAATCTCCCACTATTTTAGTGTGTTACCTATTAACTCTAACGCTCTCGCAATGACTCTGTGAGAGTCTTGTTTAGCGGTTTAGTTAAATATTTCAGGACTGTTTTTTTACCGGTTTTAATTTCTACGCTGCCGGTCATACCTGGCTGAATCTCAATTTTTTTACCTGGATGTTTTATATTGCGATCCTTGATATCTGAATCATTGATTTCAACATGCACCCGATAATATATCTGCTCTCCCTGCCGACTGTCTTCGCTGATGGAATCGGGACTTATGTAGGAAACAGTTCCCTTCAATGAGCCGTAAATGGAGTAGTCATATGCATCCAGCTTTATAGCGGCAGACTGCCCTTTCTTTATAAACGCTAAATCAGCAGGCTTGAGCTTGGCCTCAATAATCAAGGTACTGTCTGTCGGGAGAAGTTCCATAACCACATCACCGGGCCTGACTTTTGCCCCAGGTGTTGTAATCTGAATTTTCTTTACAATACCATTCGCTGGAGAAAGAATTTCTGTGCGTTCTACCGTTGTAGTACGCTCAGATAGCGACTGCATTTGTGTGCCCAGATCTTCCTCCACTTTTGTCATTTCTGTTTGGGCATCCTGAAAGTATTTATTACGCCGGCTACTTATTTGACCATTGAGCTCTGCAACCGATCTCTCGAGCCGTATAACCTCGGTTTTCCCTATATCACCGCTGGCAAGAAGCGGTTTATTAAGTTCCAATTCTTCTCTGGCAAGCTTGAGAATATTTTCCAGCGCTTCAATTTCCATTTTGAGAGCCTGCTGTCGCCGGTTAAAAAGTTCTGTCTGATTTTTAACAAAGTGTGGATACTTCTTGACGGTGGCGGAGAAGACGAGCGGACCACCAAAAACTTCCGCGTGTAACCGCACCAGAGCCGCATTGAGCGCCGCCACCTTCCCCAGTGCATCATTTTGGGATGCAAGCGCCTGGCTACGTTCCAGACTGACCAAAAGCTGACCTTTTATTACTTTTTCACCTTCCCGCACCAGTAAGGAGGAGATCACACCATCATTGGCGGATTGAATTATCTGTGTGCGGGCGCTCGCAATAACTTGACCGCGCGCCATCGACACAATCTCCAACTCTGCTTTTGACGCCCACACCAAAAAAATAATTACGATTACAAGTGCAGAAAGGAGAACCCAATGTGACATCTGCATCCTGTTTTTTTTAAAAACTTTCTTCATTAGCATGCTCCTACGTTTTGATGTGATCCTTCTGCAGAATCACTATTTTGTCTCAGCCTTTCCAACACGGCATCACGCGGGCCATCCAAAATGATACCGGTTGGCCCGAACACAATAAGTCTTTGCACAAGATTTAATAATACCGGCTTGTGTGTAACCAATATGAGTGTCTGTTCCGGTGCAATTTTCTGTGCCAGTATCGAAAGGACCCTCTGTTCAAATCCCTCGTCGAGTGATGCGGTTGGTTCATCCAGCAGCCAGATGTCCGGTTTTGAAAGGATCAAACGGGTAAGTCCAATCAGTTGTTTTTGACCTCCGGAAACTCCGTTGCCCCCTTCAGATATCGTCAGATCGAGCCCTTTAGGGTGACTTGCCATCATTGATCCAAGACCGGTCAGCTGGCAGATTGTCAGCAGATCTTCTTCCGAAACACATGAGTTCCCCATTAACAGGTTACTACGGAGGGTGCCGCCAAATAGATGTATATTTTGGGGAAGATAGCCGATTGCGTCACTCACGTGGGTCCTCGATATCTGCTGCATATCAAGGCCGTCGAACAGGACCTGTCCGCTTTGAGGCTTATAGAGTCCGGCCATCAATTTTAACAAAGTGCTTTTACCCGAACCTATCGGTCCGACTATGGCTATTTTTTCTCCGGGGACGATGACAAGCTTGTCTACAGAAATAGCCTCCGGACGACCGAGGTAAGAAAAATGCACATCTTTTAGCAGATAACGGCCCTGAAATTTTTCGGGCGAAAGAGGTTGAGAAACCTCGTGATTGTCCTGCTCCAGCAGAAATACTTTTTCAAGATCCGAAAGTGCCGCCTTGGCATGTCCCCACTGAACAATCAGTCCCGGTATCATACCAACCGGCGCCAGAACCCTGCCGGAAAGAATGGAGCACGCAATAATTCCACCTGTTGTCAAATCGGTGCTTGTTGCAGCGATATATGCACCAACACAGACCAACATTACGTAGGAAAGCTGCTGCACCATTGCTGACAGATAGTTGGCGGTGTCACTACACTGCCTGACTTTATCGGCATCTTCCATTACCATTCGACTCAACTGGTCCCACCGTGAAAGAATCTGCCACCCTACCCCGGAGGATTTCAGAGACTCTGCCCCTTCAACAACCTCCACCAAGAGACCCATCTTTCTGTTAGCACCTGACAAGCCGCTCTTAGTATGAATGTCAATTCTCTTCCGCGACATGAAACCAATTGCAAGCGCCAACAAAAAGAAAACCAGCACCACTATCGCAACTTGTGTTCCGGCAATGAACATAATTACAGCGAGAAACAATAACGCAAAAGGAGCGTCGTTAAGGATGAACATGGTAAATGTTGTGGAAAAGCTACGGATAGTTTCATAACTACGCACCTGCGCAGAAAGAGTACCGACACTGGCGGGAAACTGATCCATACGGATTCCCAGTAGACGTTTGAAGATTTTGTGGGACAATTCGTGATCCATTTCCTTGACGGCATCTTCCATTATCAGACTGCGGGCTTTTTTTATTATCAGTTCCAGAAAAACTGCGATAAAGACACCAACTGTTAATGTGATAAGTGTTTGAATGCCTTGAGTTGGGATTACCCGGTCGTAGACCTGCATTGAGTATAATGATGTGGCAAGGGCAAGAAGGTTACACAGGGTGGAGGCGATTACCGCTTGGATGAACACCTGCTTGCGAGTAACGATGGCGTTAATAAAGAGACTACGTGCGGTGACATTTATTGTTATTTTTTGGGGATTTGGAATTTGTGCATATTTTCCGTTATCAGGAAGTGTGGTATCGTAACTGTTGCCATCAGGCCCCTCTAGAAGCCATTGCCCTTGTGCAGTCAAGGCGCAGACAATCCGGCAGCCAACGCCCGGCAACAGTGCAATCATGGGAAGCGCGCTGGGGACCGGCTCTGAATGCCATTCTGGAGCACCGGCGTCAAATGCTTCGAAAAGTTGTTCCACAACAGCACAATCACCATCTTCGAATTGGGTACTATCAAGATCTGCAATAGTTTTTTCCAGCAATGTTATCATTTGTCTGGAGAGTCTGGGCAAATCTTCCTGCAAGGAACTACACCGTTCTGCCAACCATTTAATGTCTATTGTCGTGACATTGATATTTTCAATCAAGTTATCCATTATTTTCCCGTCCGATTAAGCAATAAATTTTCTCCAGTATAAATTCGTAACCGATATTCTGATCCAACATATTGTGCTTTTGTGTCGGCCATTAATTGCTCAAATTGGGTTAATTCGCGAGCAGCGTTAAGAACATCCAGCCAACTGCGTTTTCCCGCGATAAACATCCTTTTATACGAATTGAGCACCTCGTTTGTTGACTTCAAAATCACTCCAGAAACATATATTCGGGCAAACGAACTGCTGCAATCATTATATTCCGCAGCAATCTGAGACTGTAGATCCCGTTTTGACGCCTGATACAGCTCTTTCTGACTGGATACCCGTGATTCACTTTGTCGTATGGTTGATAATACGGAAAGACCTGCGCCCGGAGCGTAGGATATATTCAAATAAATTCTGCCGTCGTCCGGAGTCGAATTCCGAGAAGATAGACTACTTTGATATTCAGCTTTGATACTGGCTGTCGGCCATAACGTTGATTTTTGGAGATCTGATTGATATTTAGCAGTTTCAATATCCGCATCCAGACGACGCAACGTTGGATGAGTCATGATTATTTTCGAGATTTCTGCATCTTTTATTTTGGCGGGAAGCGGAGGGAATAATGACGCATTTTCAATATCATTTATATTGATTGATCTGCCCACCAGCTGCTCAAGCCTGACGAGTGCGGTCAATTCGGCAGCCACAGCAACAGAAAGATCGCTGTTTCCCTGATTCAAACGTGATTGAACCAGGCTTTTATCAACTTCTGCAGAGATGCCGTTCTTTACCCTTCGTTCGATCATTGCAGCAAAATCTTCAAGACGCCTGTTACCTTCACGTTGCGCAGCGACCCTCTCACGGCTCTGTAAAAATGATTGGTAGGTATTAGCCACCTGTATGGCCAAGCTATATCTCACTTCGTCTGTAACTATATCAGCAGAACGGGCATCTGATTTAGCGGCGTTATACCCTGCCGTCAAGCGACCGCCGGACCAGATTGGTTGTTGGATACCAGCAGTCAATGCACGCTGGTCAAGACTGTGTCCAGAAGCATTGTTAGCCTGCTGAAGCTGTACATAGGGAGAAGGAAAAAACTGCCAATATGCCGAATCAACTGCTGATAAGGCACTATTATATAAGAACTGTTTTGATAGTAATTGCGGATTATGTTGTATCGCCTCTTTGACTAATCCGTCCAGATCCCATTTAGTCGATTCTTTTGAAAGGACAATAATTCCATCAGGGATTTTATTTTCAACCAATGTTTTTGAGGTGTCGTCTTCTTGCGCGATACATACTTTCAAATTAATACCGTACATACCGAGTAAAAGTGTAAAAACAGTCACATGTAAAATTATTATTTTTTGTATCATGAGCATTAAGTGAACCATTCCTGATATTATTTGTATATAATTTCATATCTAGCTATATAACCAGCTGTTACTTCGAATTTTTTAAAATATTCTACAAATAAAACCGCTAAAAAATGCCAAACAATTTAATTTTAATAAAAATATTTCGGTATATCTTCCATGACTAAAGTTCCAATATCTACATGTACATTAAGTTCATCTATTAATTAGTTATAAAATATCTGGAAAATGATTGCTTTACAATATGGGTCTTTTCTGTCAGTTTACTCCTACAAAACTTCAAATAATTCATCCAATGTTTTAAATTCATAAGTATCTGTTATTTAAGTTAATAATCACATGCAAGCACCATAAACACTTAAATACCACCATGCATTTGCTCGTTTGGCTGTAGGCAAACGAGAGAAGAACTAAAGGATCAAAACTGACATTCAACCAGATAACAGGGTAAAGCATGTGTGCTCGAATACTTTTTGTTGACGACGACCCAACAGCACTACTGACATTTGAGCGAATTTTCCGCAGACTGATGCATGATACTGTTACAGCTAAAAATGCTAAAGAAGCGCTCGATATTTTAAAGTCGTCACCACCATTTCATATAGTTGTTTCCGACTACATGATGCCGGAAATGTCAGGAGACATATTACTCCAAGAGGTTTCCAGAAGATGGCCTGACACGCGGCGCGTGATTCTGTCATCTTATGCTGACAAGGATTTATTGCTTAATGCTATCAATATCGGAGGGGTTCACCGATACCTCACCAAACCATGGGATTTACAAGAGCTTTTAACGGTGATTGAAGAGTTGACAACAGAATATGACAATGCAGAACGTGACCGCAACAGCACCAAAGAAACTGACAATAAAAACCATCAGCTTGCAACCACCAATAATCAGCTTGAAGAATCAATAAACTTACGCATAACCGCGTTACAGGAATATCAACACCAGCTTCAAAAATCTAATGATCAGGTGAGACTATATGAACGGGCGGAAGCGTTGCGGGAAGATGAACACACGTTGCGAAAGACTAACGAATCGCTGAGATTTTTCTCGAGAGAGCTTGAAAATCGCTGGGAGGAAGAAAAAAATGCGCTCGCACGGGATATTCATGATGAACTTGCGCAGTCGTTGGCTGTAATCAGACTAGAAATATCTTCACAATTACGGTCAACAGTAGACGTTAAGAACCTTGATAATTTGAAGGAAATAAAGAAGCATGTAGATTCGACAGCTCATTCAGTAAAACGTATTTTATCGGCGCTGAGGCCGCAGATCCTCGATGAATTTGGGTTCGAAGCAGCTGTAATCTGGATCGCAGGCGACTTCCAAAACAGAAGTGGCATTCGTTGTGACTTGTCGTACGATATTCCAACACCGGTATCCAAAGAGACTTCCAACTGTTTGTATAGGATTATACAGGAAGCCCAAACAAATATTATTCGGCATTCACAGGCAACTGCTGCAAATATTTCTCTCTGTCAAAGAAACAAAAGAATTTATCTGAAGATATCTGACAACGGGATTGGGATACAAAAAACGGGCCCGAATGAGACAAGATCATTCGGGTTAATTGGCATCCAGGAAAGAGCAATGTATTATGGCGGGAAGTGTGCTATTTCATCCAACGATGATGGTGGTACGAGCATAGAGGTAGAAATACCCAATTCTTAAATATGGAGGTGCAGACAAATGAGAATATTAATTGTAGACGATCACCCCATGTTTAGAAGAGGCCTTATCAGAATAATAAGCGATAAGTATACCGATGAATTACTTGTTTTTAGTGAGGCGGGATGTGGTGAGGATGCTATTGAGATGTCAAATCAGCATAGTTACGATCTCGCAGTACTCGACCTGTCTATGCCTGGCATTGGGGGATTGGCGACCTTGGAGATTCTGAGGCATCGGTTCCCACAATTGCCTATACTTATACTCAGTATGTTTACGGAAGATCAGTTTGCTGTAAACGCGTTAAAATTAGGCGCATCCGGTTATATTAACAAAATGGAGGCGGACGAAGAGCTTTTACTGGCAATAAAAACCGTTTTCGAAGGGAGACGTTATCTGAGTCACTCTTTATCTACTGCTCTTATCGAGCAGGCGACGCAGCCGAAAAAAGTTGAAGTCGCTGATAAACACTCAACTCTATCAAAACGTGAGTATGAAATTTTACTGAGGGTGACAGAAGGGCAAAGCCTCAAAATAATAGCACACGAACTAAATCTGAGTATAAAAACTATCAGTACGTATAAATACCGGCTCTTTTCAAAAATGGGATTTCATTCTTTGGCCGATCTCATTGCATACTCGCTTAAAAACAGTACCGGTTTATTGAAGCAGTCGGTAAAACTTGCCGACGGATCAAGCAAAAGAGCCACGAAGTCTTCTCTTGATAAAAGCACGCTGACACAAAAAAGCAAAAGCCCCTGAATTTCAGAGGCTTTTGAATAAATGGCATCAGATTTTTTTAACGTTTGCTGCCTGGAGCCCTTTCGGACCTTTAACCAGTTCGAATTCAACGGCATCACCTTCCTGTAGTGATTTAAAACCATCACCCGTGATTGCAGAAAAATGACAAAAGACATCTTCACCATTTTCTTGTTCAAGAAACCCAAATCCCTTTGCATCATTAAACCATTTCACTTTTCCGTTAACCATTTTCTCGGACTCCTGAATTTTAATTTACCCGTAAATCCCTCGGATATTAGCTACTCTAACAACTTTCAATTCAATGTCAAGCCAGTGACCACTTATTCCACAGCTATTTTTCGTGTTTTTTTCTTAGCGGTTTCACTTTTCGCCATCCTGATTTCCAACACGCCATCCTTGAATAATGCGTGAGTTTTGTCGATCTGAACTTCAACTGGTAACCGAAGCTTTCGACTAAACGATCCAAAAGTTCTCTCCACGCAGTAATAATCCTTGCGTTCCGTCTTCTCTTCCGTCTTTTTTTCACCGGAAATGGTAACAACATCGCCCGCAAAATCGATGCTGATCTCATTTTTTTTCAATCCTGGCATTTCAGCCTTAATGATGAGATCATCACCCTCTTCATACATATCAACGGTAGTGGATACATCGGAAAAATCATTGAGCCTGAGACTGGGCATCCATGATGGTGCTAAGAAGCGACGCTGAAAGAAATCATCGAACATTTGTTCCATCTCAGCGAACGGCGACGTGTATCTTTGTAACGTATTTCCTTGTTCGCCTGATTTCCTGATTGCAATTTCCTGTTTTTCATGTGCCATATGCAGGTCTCCCTTATTTAGTTTTCATATGTTTGGCATCTACTAACCATGGAGTATCACAAAACTTTTATCTCAATTTTGCGCGGTTTAGCTCTTTCTGCCAAAGGAACCTTCAGGGTAAGGACTCCGCAACTAAAATCGGCCTTTGCCTTCTCATGATCCAGAGTTTCCGGAATTGAAAACTGCCGATAGTAATGAGAACACTCGAATTCAGTGTAGAGTAATCGCCCCGGCATACTGTGAGAAACCGGGGCATTGAGAGTGAGAATCCCCTTGTCTACATTGATATCCAGAGTATTTTTTGCTGCCCCCGGGATATCGGCGATCATGGTCAGTCCCTCCTCTGTTTCGAAGATATTAACCGCCGGTCTGATATATCTCTCGCTTGCTCTTGTCTCTTCGCGGGTTTTAATGCTTTTATCTTCGTCTCTTTTTGCAACACTGATATCTGCCATAACAATCTCCTTTAATCGTGAATATATTTTATATAGTTTCGTAACACGCTGCTTATGCAGGTTTAATTTCAATTTTCCTCGGAATGGCATGCTCGGCCTTGCCAAGAGTTATCTGCATGATGCCATTCTTGCACTCAGCTTTTATTTTGTCGGGATTTATATCGACGGGCAATTCCATGGTTCGGGAAAATTTACCGGAACCGAGTTCGGAGCGATGTACAATGTGCCCCATCTGTTCCTCAAGTGGTTTTCTTTCTCCACTAATGGTGACACTGTTCCTCACTACCGAGAGGTCAATGTTTTTTGGGTCTACGCCAGGAACAAGTGCGTCGACGTACAGACTCCCATCGTCTTCACTGAAATTGACGAGAGGGAAGCGCCTCGTGGTTAGCGGGGCAAGAAATGTTGACCCAAAGGGACGATTAAATCCTGCACCATGAAAGGCCTCATCGACCTCCTTCCTCAAATTATCCAATTCTCGTAACATATCCCAACTTGGCATGTTGATATCCTCCTTGAGGCGAATTTTTAATAGAAACTCTATTCCAAACTTTATGCCAAACTTAAATGTTAAAAAAGTGCGCAAGTCAGGCATGTTACAGCTGCAGCTGGTATCAGTGGATGTTAAATAAATATGGGCACAGAGGGAAAAAATAGAGTACACG
>CAIRND010000432.1 GCA_903879825.1 uncultured Geobacteraceae bacterium | reverse complement strand
CCGTATGTACGTGCGTAATACTGACGAACAGAGGGAGTTTATTGATTCTGTGGAACGTGGCTGGTATGAACTTCGCTCAGGACTCGGCGAGCTTGTAGCGGAGAATGATGATTTTGTTGCTTCCATCAGACAAGAGATCCGAAATGAAAAAACGTCCTCTTAAACGTTCCAGTGAGTACAAAACAAGGGTTAGGGCATATGCAATAGGATTGGCAGATCGCTACCGACCCGAAATTGCTGATGTGTTTCTTGGAGGCGTTGCGGAGGCTGAGGCGCTTTTATTTGCCAACAATATGGCAGGAACTGCGGTGCCATACCTGCTGGCAGGGCAGCCGGTAGTTTTGAGAGAGCTGTATTTCAGGTCAGGGCCGGTTGGTTATTGCCTTATTTACGAAATTGCAGCTGACTATGTTGGCTTGATATCGCTGTGGCATGGCGTCGGCTCCAGAAAAGCCGGCACGTTGATCCGTCTCTTTGGTGCTTGAAAGTGAGAGGTTCGGGTGTGACAAATGAATACGTGGCTTTAACCTTAAAAAGCAGTTAGCCACAAAAAAGCTCAAAAAACGCAAAGAATACCAGAGAGTTATGACATGCATCGAGATCACCAAACAGGTTAGGTATCTATTTAACGTGCTGTTTTTTGTGACTTTTGTGACTTTTTGTGGCAATGAAATGCCAAATTAGGTTTAATCAAGAGCATGTGGAGCGTGGAGATTTTTTTATCCATCTGAGGGGAAATTCGAAGGACAACTTTTCCGTATGAAAAAATCGACCCCACTATCTTTCTCCCGTTTCTGGGCCATCGTCATCAAAGAATTTATCCAGATGCGCCGCGACCGCCTCACCTTCGGTATGATTATCGGCATCCCGGTTGTTCAGCTTATGCTCTTTGGATACGCCATTAATGGCGATCCGAAGCACCTGCCCACGGCGGTGCTGCAGGCCGACAGCAGTCAACAGAGTCGCTCCGTGCTGGCCGCCCTCAAAAACAGTGATTATTTCCGCTTTGTCCGCGAGGTGCATACGGAGGCGGAAGCGGATGCTGCCCTTGCCCGCGGCGACGTCCAGTTTGTCGTCACCATCCCGGAAAATTTCAGCCGCGCCCTGCTGCGCGGTGACAAACCAACGATACTGGTGGAAGCGGATGCCACCGACCCGTCAGCCACCGGCAACGCCATCGCCTCCCTGAAAACTCTCGTCAGCAGTGCCCTGCAGCATGATCTTACCGGATCGCTCGCTTTTCTGGCTGCGGGTGACGGCCCGGTAAATCTGCGCGTCCATGCCCGTTACAACCCGGAAGGAATCTCGCAATACAATATCGTACCCGGGCTGATGGGAGTGGTATTAACCATGACCATGGTTATGATCACCGGCCTGGCAATTACCCGTGAGCGGGAACGCGGCACCATGGAGAACCTGCTCTCCATGCCGACCAGGCCGCTGGAGGTGCTGCTTGGCAAGATCATCCCCTATATTTTTGTCGGTTACATCCAGGTCGGGCTGATTCTGGTTGCCGCGCGCTTTCTCTTTCATGTGCCGATGGCCGGCAGCATTCCCCTGTTATTAGTGGCCGCTTCTGTTTTTATCGCCGCAAATCTGGCCATGGGAATCACCTTTTCCACCCTGGCAAAGAATCAGCTCCAGGCGGTCCAGATGACTTTTTTCTTCTTCCTCCCGTCACTGCTGCTGTCTGGCTTCATGTTTCCGTTTCGCGGCATGCCCGAATGGGCGCAGACCATCGGCGAAGTGCTGCCGCTTACCCATTTTTTGCGGATCATCCGGGGAATTTTGCTGAAAGGAAATGGCTTTGCAGAGGTGGCCCTGCAACTGTGGCAGATAGTGCTGTTTGCCGCAGTGGTATTGACCGTGGGGGTGAAGCGCTATCGAAAAACGCTGGATTGAGGAGGGAGATGGGGGACTCTACCTGGCCTGTTTCACATGACCCTTCCTACGCCGCCAGATCGAGCGGACGAACCTGCTTTACCCGCTGCGCCAGTGACTTTTCCGCCAGTTTCAAATCATACCCCGCCTGAAGGTTCATCCAGAACTGCGGTGTCTGGCCAAACACCTTGCCGAACAACACGGCCAACTCAGCGGTAACAGGCCGCTTTCCATTGACTACATGCGAAATCCGCATAGCGGACACACCGATTAGAATTGCAAAGCCATTCTGAGATAGTCCAAGTTCATCAAGTATCTCTTTAAGGTGCTCTCCCGGATGTATCGGATACATAATATTCTCCTTAATGGTAATCTACAATTTCAACATCATGAGCCGCCCCGTTGCTGAAACCGAAGCACACCCGCCATTGATCGTTAATTCTGATACTCCACTGGCCTTCCCGGTTACCTGACAACCGCTCCAGATGGTGAGACGGCGGAAACATCACATCATCCACCGTAACCGCTGAATTTATCCGGTCAAGCCGCATCAAAGCCCGCTTCTGAATATCCGGCGGCAGCAACCGTGATCGTTCGCCTCTGAATATTTTTTCGGTCTCTTTGTTTGCAAATGAAGTAATCATGTCGCCACTATAAACATTTTGTTTACATAGAGCAACTGAAAACATTCCAAACGGGAGAATGGATAGGGTGGGTGGGAATTTGCTTTTTCGGTGCAGCCTGTACACTACCACTGGCAACCAACACCGATTGGGGAAGTTTTGGGGATGGAGACCCTTGATAATGGAATATACTGTAGCCAGAACTCGGACTTTCTGCTTGACATATACAATGTGCATGTTTTAAACATTTAATGCGCATTGAGCAAAACAATAAAGTGAGGAAATAATGTATGCAACTCGCCCATAACGAAGCAAGGCCAAAGAGAAAACCTACTAACGTGAGTGTTCGAACCGATTTGCTCCAGATAGCCAGGGAAGACAACATCAACTTGTCCGGAATGTTGGAGAGTTGCCTTTTAGATTACCGGAAGAAAAAACGTGAGCAAGAATGGCAGGAGAAGAATAGCAAGGCGATTAGTGATATCAACGAGTTTGTAGAGGAATTTGGTTTATTAAGCGACAACAGGAGGCTCTTCTAGTGGCTCAATTTGATGTATATCTGAACAATGGCAAGGGTGCCACGGCGACACCCTATTTGTTAGATGTTCAGCACGATCTTCTTACCGGGTGTAATACGAGGGTTGTTGTGCCTCTCTTGTCTGCGAAAATTGCCCGGGAACGAAATATGGATTTTGTCCAAAATGCGAACCCATCGTTCATGTTTGGTGACACAGAAGTCGTGCTGGCGGCACATCTCATGACCGCTATTCTAACAAAAGAACTGAGCGGGAAAGTCGGCTCACTTGCATCAATGCGCCCGGATATCCTTGCGGCCATGGATATTATTTTCTCAGGGATTTAACAAAAGGTCGCCTTAAACTCCCGGGGTCACTTCTTCATTATTAAATATACTGTCCCCGGAATTCGGTCGATGTTTAACACTAAACTCATTATTATTCAGTTCGATTTTCTCGATATCCGGTAGATTCAGAGCTTCAAATTCTTTGCGAAATTCCTTCTTGGCGTTATACTAGAAGACGATGCGGTGTTTGTCGAACTGCCGGGTGAGGGCCAGGGTGATTTTATCCATTTAATTATCCAATCGGTACAGTAGGTTGGGTAGAGCGCTTTTTGCGAAACCCAACGGTTACAATGGTGCCGACATGGTCTCATTCTGTCTCTCCCCTTCCTCTTGCAACCGCTGTAAATCTTTTTCAATTTCCTCCACCGTCGGCAAAGAACCTTTCAGATTATCCGGCAAGGTTTCCACCAGGGAGTATTCGCTCACTCCCATCGGTTTGTTCATGTCGCGCAGGGCAAACTCGACCTCAATGTTGTTTTTGTCGCGACAGAGCAGCAGGCCGATCGTCGGCTGGTCGTCATCACGTTTGAGCAGGCTGTCCACCGCCGACAGGTAGAAGTTGAGCTTGCCGGCGTATTCGGGGATGAACTTGCGATTTTTGAGCTCAATCACCACATAGCACTTGAGGGTGACGTGATAGAAGAGCAGGTCGATGTAGTAGTCGTTGTCTGCAATTACGAGATGATACTGTCGGCCGATAAAGGCAAAGCCCTTGCCCAGTTCCAACAAAAACTGGGTGATGTGCTGGGTGAGCTGGCGCTCTATATCCCGTTCGTTGTAGGGCGCGGTCATAGCCATGAAGTCGAAGGTGTAAGGGTCTTTCAGCGTCTGCTGCGCCAAGTCCGATTGCGGTGGGGGCAAGGTACGAGAAAAGTTGGTTCCCGCCTTGCCCGCCCGGGCATACAGATTGGACTTGAGTTGCAGAGCCAGCACGTCGCGGCTCAAGCCTTGCTCAAGGGTTAGCCCCATGTAAAAATAGGCTTCGGCTACGCTGCGGCACTTGGTAAAAATCAGTATGTTGTGTCCCCAGGGGATTTGGGAAAGCAAGGCTGATAGTTCTCCATCAACACCTGCCCAAGGCGTTTCGGGCAATTTGGCAACAGCTTGTTGCCAAATTGAGGGAGTACAGAAGAAGCGGAAGAAAGCTCGGCAATAACGCAGGTTCTTGGATGAAAAACCGCCGACATCCGGAAATGTTTGCCGCAAGTCTTTACTGAATGCATCAATGAAACCGCTCCCCCATTTGGCACGAGACTCCCTGTCAACGATTTGCGCGCCGATTTCGTAGTAGAAGGCAGTCAGCTCGCTATTGGCAGCCAACGCTGCCCGCAGTCGAGCTGAAACCACGCGCTGCTTGATGGCGTTGAGCCACTCTTGATATTCGGCCAGTTCAGCGGAATGGAGAGTCAGGAAGTTTGCCATAGTGGATTTGGTCATTCCATTCGCTCCCGTACAATCGTCTTTTTCATCATAGACATCTTTTCTTCCTCCGAATTGCCATCCACCAGGCGCATGTAAGCGCCTCGATAGTCTGATTTGTAAGCGTTTTCAAGTAAGAACGCAGTCATCGAAAACACCTTTCCACCAATGTTGGGTTTCACGCCTGCCCTGAGCGGAGTCGAAGGGATGAGGCTGTCCTACCCAACCTACAACTGACGGAAATATTGAGAGTCGTCCAGCCTAGTTTCCGCAATTGTGCAGAGTAAGACAGGGGTTTTGCGATTGACCGGTGGTGGTCGCTGTACGGTGCGATGGAGGGTTGGAACGATAAGATTCTCTACCACCAAAGCTCAACATCATCGACCCATTGCACCCCAAACATCTCAAACGGAAATGCCTAAGCCACTAGAACAGCTCCGTATATGTTGTAACAGGAACCCCATTTATATCGACAGTGGATGCGGAGATGCCAGTTATCCCGCTTAAACCACTAGAACCTGAAAAGGATATTGTTGCAATTACACCACTTCCAGAAAATTCCGGGGATATTTAATTATTTGGAATTTTGCTTAGGTCCTGACTTTGTGGTCGAAGTATTTTCTCAACCGCCCTCCGCGTATTTCATCATACCGATACCGCACACAAAAAACTGAATCCCCAAGCCTCTCAACCAGCCGCTTTTGTTCTCTTTGAATCCAGACTTTAAGGGGCTTTTTATATCGTTAATAGGAATGCATATAAACTAATATTATTAAATATAACCACTGAATTTTTAGTTTGAAGGATGTATACTCGCTATCTTATGCTGTATATACGTAATTAAGGTAAGTGAAAATAATCATACGAATTGGGACGTCAACATGAGGTACTGATAAGGAATTGACAACACCAACATTACAGGGCGATCGGTTACCCCTGGCGATATAAGAAATTCAGATCCCTGTAATCAGAAAGTCAAGGGCAGCGACGATCTCATTGCGGTATTGCTTGAGAGAACAGACCTTTTTCCCAATATTTTTGATTGAAACCCCTGCGATTTCGGCAGTGGACATGATGACATTTTCTTCGCCGATGCTGAATGCCGGGTTCAAATGCCGTCCCGGCGTCGCCATAGCTCCTGAAGCAACCAGAGGAACTACCACCCTGGTAGCAAGGTTATCAAGCAGATCGGTCTGTACATCAAGTAGATACGGAGTTGTTTTTCTTGTTTTCAGGTTTGGGTTATCGTACACATCAAATTGTGCCATCAGAAACGCCTCAGACCGTCGCTGAATACGCCATTTTGCTCAATTCTGGCATTGTATTCTTCAATAGCGGCGGCATTTTCTGTTCGCCAGGCTTCACGCTCTTCGTTCAGTAAAATTTCCGTGAGCCGTTCTTCAAGTGTCCGGGAAAGGTTGATTTTATGGGCACGGGCACGACGTAACAGGTCACTGTTAATGCTCAAGTTGGTAGATTTTTTCTGTGAGGTTGGTTGTTGCAACGCTGCGGATGGCATACAGTACCCCTTATGTACATTTTATGCGCATAGACTACTGCGCATGATTCGCATTGTAAATGAATAGTTTTGTTTGAATGACAACTAATCAACTACCTCCCCCTCGTTCCGCTCCGCAGAAAATTACCTGAAAAAGTAATTTAACCATATCAAAAACGGCAGTTCAACCACAGAGTCACAGAGAACACAGAGATAATATTGAGTTTTTTTAAAAACGGGGTTCACCCAAAAGGTGAAAGCTAGGTATTATTGTATCAACTATAATAAGCTGGATATAAAAAGCTTTTCTCTGTGATCTCTGTGACTCTGTGGTGAGGTTTGCAGAATTTAGGAGAATTGATTTTGTATCTGTATGCCCT
>CAIRND010000431.1 GCA_903879825.1 uncultured Geobacteraceae bacterium | reverse complement strand
GCCATGGTATTGGCCGATTCCGTTATCGGCCAGATGAAGGAATCGGTGATTCCCAATCCCCGTCCACAGGCCGTGCTTCCCGTCAAAGATTGGGTCGTGCGTGGGCGTGCAGCGGGAGAAGTGCAGAATATTGTCAAGTCGCTTTATCTGGGTGATGGCGAGATGGAAGCCTTTCACTGGAAGATGCAGGCCCGCTATCAGGAACTGGCCGATAAAGAATGCCGCTGGGAAGAGATTCAAACCGCTGATGCCGAATTGATCGTGACCGCGTTCGGCTCTACATCGCGAATAGCCAAGACCGCTATTGTCATGGCGCGTGAGGCTGGTATGAAGGTCGGGTTGATGCGACCGATCACCCTGTTTCCCTTTCCCAAAAAAGCCTATGCGGCGTTGTCTGAGCGCTGCAAACTCTTTTTGTCTATAGAGCTTTCTACCGGTCAGATGGTCGACGATGTTCGACTCTCTGTTGCGCGGGATGCAGACGTTGCTTTCTATGGTCGTCCTCCCGGAGCAGGTTCGTTGCCGACGCCGGAAGAACTTTTCGAGCAGATCAAGAAAAACTATCAGGCATGTGTCTGAACTGTTGAGGATATAAATCATGAAACAGGTATTTACCAGGCCGGAAAGCTTGAAAGATGTCTCAACCCACTTCTGTCCCGGATGCCATCACGGTTCGGTGCACCGTCTGGTTGCCGAAGCATTGGATGAATTCGATATCCGCAGCCAGACAATCGGCGTTGCCTCAGTCGGTTGCTCGGTATTCCTCTACGGATATTTCGACGTTGACGTGATAGAAGCGCCGCACGGTCGTGCGCCGGCAGTTGCCACCGGTGCCAAGCGTGCCCGACCCGACCGGATTGTTTTTACCTATCAGGGTGATGGCGACCTGGCAGCAATCGGCATGTCTGAGATTATTCATGCTGCCAATCGCGGCGAGGATATCACCGTCATTTTCGTCAATAATACCACCTACGGGATGACCGGTGGTCAGATGGCGCCTACTACCTTGCCGGGACAAAAAACATCGACCTCACCGTATGGTCGTGATACCTCAAAAGATGGCTCTCCTTTCAAGATGGCGGAGTTACTCTCTCACCTTGACGGAGTGGCCTTTTCGGCACGGGTGGCGCTTAACAATCCCAAAAATGTGCTCAATGCCAAAAAAATGATCAAAACTGCCTTCCGTTACCAGGTAGAGAAAAAAGGGTTTTCCTTTATTGAGGCCCTGGCCTCATGTCCGACCAACTGGGGTATGAATCCTCTTGCTGCCAATCAGCGGGTGACCGATGAGCTCATCCCCTACTTCCCGCTTGGGGTGTATAAAAATAACGCACATCTGTGAAGGATAGAGTCATGCGCTACGATGTCTTTTTAGCTGGGTACGGCGGGCAGGGTGTGTTGCTGGCCGGAAATTTGCTCTCATACGCTGCTATTCATGAAGGCAAAAATGTCTCGTTTTTCCCCGCCTATGGTGTTGAAAAGCGTGGCGGCGCGGCCATGTGTACGGTCGTCTTTGCTGATGGTGATACCGGTTCACCCGTGGTTGGCAACCCAACTGTTTCAATTCTTCTTAATCAGCTTTCCTTTGACAAATATGCTGCAAAAGTCAAGCAGGGCGGTATCTGCATCATTAACTCCAGTTTAGTGGCGTCTGCTGATGTTGTTCTGCCGGGGGTTGAGATGGTCCTGGTGCCGATGAATCAGATCGCTCTTGATATGGGAGATGTGCGAATGGTCAACATGGTTGCATGCGGGGCATATATAGAAAAATCCGGTGCACTGAAGCGTGCATCGCTGGAAGCGGCGCTAAAGAAAGCACTCCCGGAGCGTAATCACACGTTGATACCGTCAAACATTAAAGCAATGGAAGCGGGCGCTCAGGCAGCAAGATACTAGAAATGGCTAAAAAGTCTTGACGTCACGAGTCTGATTTGCTACAAAGAGCGTCCAAAACATAGGGGTATAGCCAAACGGTAAGGCAACGGCCTCTGACGCCGTCATCTCTTGGTTCGAATCCAGGTACCCCT
>CAIRND010000430.1 GCA_903879825.1 uncultured Geobacteraceae bacterium | reverse complement strand
CTCCTGTTAAAGATAAATCTGAAGAGAATTCATCAAAATCTGACAAAGTCACTTAATGTCAATGCAAGGCGTATTATTCAGGCGCTTCCAATAGGGCCATTTGTCATCATCCCTGAAAGAGAAACTCCTTCGTTGACATTCTAATAATACTTGGAAGAAAGGGTGTATTGGGTTCTAGGCACATGAGACAAACGTAGGGTGCCTTGAAGGACTTTTTAATGTCTGAAATTGTCTGAAACTATAAAATAAAAAAGCCTTGTGAATGGACTATTCACAAGGCTTTACAGTTATGGACATATGCTTCGGAGGCCTGTACTCTATCCAGCTGAGCTAACCGCCCGTGTGAAAACCTGATAGACATTTTTGAGACTGTGGTAATTACACTATTTAGCCTGTCAACTCAAGTCAATAATCTGTCTTTTTGCCGTTTGCTCTGCTATTGTGCGGTGCGAGGGTGGATGGAATGACACAAAGATATAAACATGGTGAAATTAAAGTTATCGGTTTAACGGGCGGGATCGCCACTGGCAAGAGTTCTATTGCCATGTTTTTTAAAGAGAAGGGTGTTCCTGTTATTGATGCTGACCAGCTCGCCCGTGATGCCGTGCTGCCTGGCAGTCCTGCTTTGCAACAAATTACCTCACTTTTTGGTCGTGAAGTTATAACTCCTGAAGGCGTACTTGATCGTAAATATCTTGCTGCGCTGATCTTTGCAGACCCTGAAAAACGGCGTCTCCTTGAAGCAATAATCCACCCTGAAATACGAAGAATAGCTGAAGAGCACATTGCTCAGGCGGGAGCGGTTGGCCATTCACGCCTGATCTACATGGCTCCGCTTATTATTGAAGCGGGTGCGGTTGAACGGGTTGATACTCTCTGGGTGGTGACGGTTACCCCAGGGATTCAGCTGGAGCGGCTTATGCGGCGTGACAGCATAAACCGTGAGCAGGCAGAGCGCATGATAAACAGCCAGATGCCTCTTTCGGAAAAAGAACGCTACGGAAGTGTGGTTATCGACAATAGCGGGACTGAAACAGAGACGCGGATAGTGTTGGAAACTGTCTGGGCAAAAGAAACGGGGAGCGGCAATGAGTAAATCGAGCCACATTTTACGATCAGGAATACACACCAATAATTCATCAAAAAACAGAACCACCGTGGCTGTAGAGCCCTCGACTGTCCATAATTCAGAGGGAGCGGCGGCTCTGATTCCGAAACAGAATGCTTTGCACAATTGCTTTGCTGCTGTGCCTCGCGGTGCTGAAGAACTGGCAGCGGCGGAACTGGGAACACTCGGGCTCTGCGACGCGAAACCGGGTAAGGGTGGGGTCGCTTTCAGTACCGACCGAGCCGGACTTTATCGTGCCAATTTGTGGCTGCGAACAGCCAGTCGGGTGCTGGTTCAGCTGTCACAGTTCCCCTGCGCGGGTCCGTCTGAACTGTATGCCGGAGTACATGACATCGCATGGCAGAATCTAATTACTCCCGATATGACTCTGGCGGTTGATTGCTCGCTCCGTGATTCGGCTCTGACACACTCCGGTTTTGTGGCACTTAAAACCAAAGATGCCATTGTCGATCGTATCCGCGAAGCATGCGGCAGTCGCCCGAATGTAGACACCGCCTCGCCGGATGTCCGCATCAATGTTCATCTTCATAAAAATGTCTGCACGGTCAGCCTTGATAGTTCTGGCGATTCACTTGACCGTCGCGGTTATCGATTGGAACGGAACGAAGCGCCGTTACGTGAGACTCTGGCTGCAGCCGTTGTCGCCCTGACCGGTTGGGATGGTTCCATACCTTTGGCCGACCCCATGTGCGGTTCTGGTACGATTCCTGTTGAAGCCGCGCTTGTGGCGGCACATATGCCTCCCGGTTTGCAGCGCTCGTTTGGCTTTCAGCGCTGGCTGGATTTTGACAAGGCGCTCTGGGACAAAATATGTTCAGATGCCGAAGCGGGCATTCGCAGGTTGCCGGTAGGTTTAGTAACCGGGTATGACCTCGACAACCGGGCGCTATTGCTGGCGGGAAGAAATACCTCAAAAGCCGGACTGGAAGGGCAGATCCACTTTTTTCACGCGGCACTGCAGGAGTTCAGGCCGGAAGGTGACAAAGGAGTAGTCATCATCAATCCTCCCTATGGCAAACGACTGGGAGAAGAAGAAGATCTGCGAGAGTTGTACTGTCAGATTGGTGATATCATGAAAAAGTATTGTCGTGGCTGGACCGGATATGTCCTTACCGGCAATCTTGAATTGGCTAAATATATCGGCCTGAAAGCTTCCAGGCGCTATGTTCTGTATAACGGTGCAATTGAGTGCCGTCTGCTGAAGTATGATTTATATTAAAAGGGATAAAAAACATGACGATTAGATGGTATCCGGGACATATGGGGAAGGCGCAGGAAAAGATGGCGGAAGCGATCCGCAAGATCGATGTGATTATCGAGGTTCTTGATGCTCGACTCCCCTCCTCCAGTTCCAATCACCAGCTTGATGAGATGCGCCGTAACAAGCCATGTATCAAGGTGTTAAATAAACACGACCTGGCAGATCCAGCCATAACCAAGGCTTGGGTGCGTCATTATGAACGTGAGTCAGGAGTGTGTGCCCTGCCGCTGTCTGCCCGAGTACATGCCGATGCAAAGTCACTGATCAAGCTTTGTCAGAAAACGGTGCCTCATCGCGGACGACCGGGCTGGCCGTTGCGGGTCATGGTGTTTGGCATACCCAATACCGGTAAATCGACGTTGATCAACACCCTGGCAGGGAAATGCATGGCCAAGGTCGGTGACAAGCCGGCAATCACCACGTGCGGTCAGCAAATCGATCTGAGAAACGGCATTGTGCTTTCAGATACGCCCGGCATTCTCTGGCCGAATATGGACGATCAAGCCGTTGCGTATCGCTTGGCGACAAGCGGTGCTATCAGCGCAAGCGCGCTTGATTACACCTGCGTTGGTCTGTTTGCGGCCGAGTATATGATGGAGAGATATCCGGAACTGCTGAAGATACGATACAAATTATCCGAGTTGCCCGTTACTCCGACCGATATGCTCGAAACCATAGGCAGGCGCCTCGGATGTCTGATGTCGGGTGGAGAAATTGACGTACACCGTGCGGCAGAAGCTTTCTTGAGGGAATTGCGGGCGGGAAAACTCGGACGTATCAGCCTGGAAGAACCGGTTCAAGCGGCTGTGACAACGGTTCCTGATGAAGAAATAGACGCAGAGTAATAGTTGTATTTATGCACAGGGCCACAGAGACAAGTTGTCTCCGTGACCCTGTGCGTAACAGATCCTATTTTTTGAACTTGTGGCAAAACAGGCAGCGATTCTTGGAAGGATGATTTGGGGGGAACGGAACCCCTTTTTCCTTGTGACACGGCTCGCAGTAGACCTCGGCCGCTTTTTTGTCCGGCTTGAAAAATGCTCGTTTGAACATCGAAGCATCAGGGCCGGGTGCATTTTTATATGCAGCATCGTATGAAATCTTATGCATCTGATCGCTTGGCACTTTTGTCGTTTTTTCTTTCCCGGAAATCCCGAAAAATATCCCCAACACGACTACCACGACCGCTATAAACATCCAATCTCGTTTATCAATTTTCATATCAAGTCCCTTTGAAATGTAAAAAAATATTATTCTACGCTTTTAGCAGAAAAACAGTTTGCACACGCACCTTTGTTAATCTGGGAGACACGTCAGTCAGATTTTATGAGAGAAAAATATATTACGACTCCACCAAGCAGCAGTCCACCGCCAATAAATGGAAGCATTGATGAAATTGTAAGATTATCACCAGGTGCTGGCATGGCATAGCGCATGATGGTGGTAAAGCAGATAAGCGAGAAAAGACTCAGCAGAGCTGTTTTTGAGCGTTTAACCACTCCGAAAAAAAAGATAGCAACTAAAATAATAATTACGGCCGGGTGGGAAAAGATCTGTTTGATGCTCAGGTGTTGCATGGTTTCCATCAGGTTCGATGTTTCAAAAGGGCGAAGCGTTTCGGTGACTTTTTCTAGCAACTGCTGTTTATCCATGGGGTACCCCTACAGGGTCTGTCCGTTGATGACGCTACTTTTTGGTTGCAACCCTAGTAAACGGCATGATGTCTAATATATTAAAAGCCGCCTGAATTGGTCAAGATACTAAAATAGATCGAAGGTTGAGGCAAGCGATAAATGAGGCCGCCAGTGGCGGCCTCATCAAAAAACTAGGTTATAAAATCCATAACTTTATCAAGAAACCCCTTTTTCATAGGGTGAACGTCCTCACCGCTGATCCTGGCGAACTCTTCCAATAATTCTTTCTGCTTTTTGTTAAGGTTGGTTGGAGTTTCGATCCGGATAACCACTAACTGGTCACCGCGACCATATCCCTGAAGCGAAGGAATTCCTTTGCCTTTCAGGCGATAGATCTTTCCTGACTGGGTCCCATCCGGTATCTTCATGGCAACTTTACCATCAAGAGTCGGAACCTCAAGCTCACACCCTAACGAAGCCTGAATGAAACTGATCGGGATTTCACAGATGACATTATTCTCCTCACGCTGAAAAATCGCGTGATCCTTAACATTTATAGCCACATACAAATCACCGTTGGGACCGCCTTTGCCCTGGCCGCCTTCACCGGTAACCTTGAGCCGAGAACCAGTTTCAACTCCTGCCGGAATTTTTACGGAGAGAGTTTTGGTGTCCTTTATGCTCCCTTTGCCGCGACAGTCAGGACAGGGATTTTCAACTACCTTGCCTTCGCCGTTGCATTGACCGCACGTCTTGCTGACGCTGAAAAAACCCTGCTGGTAGCGAACTTGTCCCGCACCACGACACGTTGGACAAACCTTGGGGTCTGTACCGGGCTTTGAGCCGGAACCGTTGCAGCTGGCACAGCGCTTGGCAAACGGAACTTCGATCTTTTTTTCAACACCGAAAGCGGCCTCTTCAAAGCTGATCTCCATATTGTAGAGAAGATCGTCTCCGCGTCTCCCCTGAGTACGGCCACGACCACCGCCGCCACCGTTGAAGATGTCGCCGAAGATATCACCGAAGATATCACCAAATGGGGTGCCTGCGCCAAAACCACCAAAACCGGCACCTGAAGATCCCCCCGGTCCGGAAACACCTGCATGGCCGTATTGATCATACTGAGCTCGTTTCTGGGAATCGGAAAGTACTTCATAGGCTTCGGTCGCTTCTTTGAAGCGGTCTTCAGCTGATTTGTCACCAGGGTTCTTGTCGGGGTGATGCTGAATAGCAACCTTACGGAAGGCTTTTTTTATCTCTGTTTCTGAGGCATTACGATGAACCCCCAGTATTTCGTAATAATCACGCTTTTCGCCGTTTGCCACAATAAGTTCCTTTATATCTTGAAATACGTGTAGGGGCGGGTTTAAAACCCGCCCCTACGATGCTAAACCGCTGAAGCACGGACAGGTTGTAAACCTGCCTCTCCGCTACTTTTTGTCGCTTTTTACTTCTTCAAAGTCGGCATCAACAACTTTGTCGTCTTTTGGTTTGGCTGAGCCGGCTTGCTCTGCTCCGGCAGCGGCAGCCTCTCCTTCAGCGCCTTCTTTCTTGGCATACACCGCCTCGGCCAGCTTATGTGATGCCTGTGCCAGTTCGTCAGTGGCTTTTGTGATGGCTTCAGCGTCTTCGCCTTCCATCAGTTTTTTAAGTTCAGCCAGTTTGTTTTCAATGTTACCTTTTTCAACAGCTTCGATCTTGTCGCCATGCTCTTTCAGCGATTTTTCAGTGCTGTAGACCATGCTATCAGCATGGTTGCGGGCTTCAATCGCTTCACGCTTTTTCTTGTCTTCGTCGGCGTGGGCTTCTGCATCACGAACCATTTTTTCGATCTCATCCTTGGAAAGACCGGAAGAAGCCGTGATGCTGATGGACTGCTCTTTGCCGGTGCCAAGGTCTTTGGCGGAAACGTGCACGATTCCGTTGGCATCAATGTCAAAAGTAACTTCGATCTGCGGCAAACCTCGTGGTGCTGATGGAATGCCGGACAATTCAAAGTTGCCGAGGGTCTTATTGTCTCTGGCCATCTCACGCTCACCCTGGAGCACGTGAATTGAAACTGCCGGCTGGTTATCAGCTGCAGTCGAAAACACCTGGCTCTTGCGGCAGGGAATAGTGGTGTTCTTCTCAATTAATTTTGTCATGACGCTGCCCAGAGTCTCGATACCAAGAGAAAGTGGTGTTACATCCAGCAACAGAACGTCTTTTACGTCGCCTCTTAAAACTCCGCCCTGGATACCGGCGCCAATGGCTACGACTTCATCAGGGTTTACGCCCTTGTTAGGTGCTTTGCCAAAAATATCTTCCACACATTTCTGAACTGCCGGCATACGTGACATACCACCAACCAGAATTACTTCATCGATCTGGTTTGGTGTCAGTCCGGCATCTTTCAATGCGGTACGGCATGGGCCCTCAAGCTTTGCCAACAGTCCGGAACAGATCGACTCAAGCTTGGCGCGTGACAGCTTCAGTGTCAGATGTTTCGGGCCAGTAGCATCGGCAGTGATGAACGGGAGATTGATATCGGTTTCAACGGAGCTGGAAAGCTCACATTTAGCTTTTTCAGCAGCTTCTTTAAGACGCTGAAGAGCCATCTTGTCGCCACGTAAGTCAATGCCCTGATCTTTCTTGAACTCATCAGCGATCCAGTCGATGATCAACTGGTCAAAGTCTTCACCACCCAGAAAGGTGTCGCCGTTAGTTGCTTTAACTTCAAAAACGCCGTCACCCAGTTCCAGGATGGAAACATCAAACGTACCGCCGCCCAAGTCGAAGACCGCAATTTTTTCATCCTTTTTCTTATCCAGACCATATGCCAGAGCTGCTGCGGTAGGCTCGTTAATGATACGTAAAACATTCAAGCCGGCAATTTTACCTGCATCCTTAGTTGCTTGACGCTGGGAATCGTCAAAGTAGGCCGGTACGGTAATAACCGCATCAGTAACAGTGGCACCAAGATAATCCTCCGCAGTTTTTTTCATTTTCTGCAGAATCATGGCTGAAATTTCTGGTGCAGAATAACGTTTGCCACGAACTTCTACCCACGCATCACCGTTGTCGGCCTTGACAATTTTAAAGGGCGAAATGGCGATGTCTTTTTTTACCGCTTCCGTATCAAACTTACGCCCGATCAGGCGTTTGATGGAATAGAGTGTATTCTCAGGGTTGGTGACAGCCTGACGCTTCGCCTGCTGTCCGACCAATCGCTCGCCGCTGTCAGAAATAGCGACCATTGAAGGTGTTGTACGCCCACCCTCGGAGTTGGCAATAACGACCGGCTCACCCCCCTCCATAATTGAAACACAAGAGTTGGTTGTTCCCAGGTCAATTCCGATTACTTTACTCATAACGTGTAGTCCTCCTTATTAGATACTCTGATTGGAATAATATTCATCATGTTTACAAAAAACAAGGTCTCGGGGAAATTAATTTAACGCTACCGCCACTGTCACCATTGAAGGTCGCAGCAGTCGTTCTTTAAGCATGTACCCTTTCTGATATTCTTCAACGACCGTATTTGGTTCGTGCTTGTCCGTCGGGATTTGTGCCATTGCCTGATGGAACGCTGAATCAAAGGGGGTGCCCACGGCTTCTATCGGGGTAACATTAAATTTTTTGAGTGCAGTCAACAGCATGGCATGCGTCATGCGGATGCCCTCGACAACAGCTCCCTGGCCATCATCTGGTGCGTGTGCAAGAGCCCTCTCAAGATTGTCAATAATCGGCAGAATCTCCTCAAGCAGCGATTTGTTGCCGTAGTTCAGTAACTCCTCTTTTTCGCGTCCAACCCGTTTGCGGTAGTTTTCCAGATCAGCCCGCTCTCGCAGAAAGCGATCCCAATTTTCACGGGCCTCTTTCTCTTTCGCGACCAGTTTTTCCTCCATCGACAGCTCGATCTCCGGAATAGTTATTCCGGCAGTGGCTTCCGTATCGAAAACATTTTCTGGTATTGAAATATCAACAGTATCTTTTCGTTCCATGTGCGGTGTCCTTTTCTGATTATTTATACTTCACTTAATAACTTACTGACCATGCGGGCGGTGTAATCCACTATGGGTATCACACTTGAATATCCCATTCGTGTCGGGCCGATTACTCCCAACATGCCGACTGTATTGCTGCTGGTGACAAAGCGTGAGGTAATCAGGCTGATTCCGGCTGACTGGCTGAGCGACGTTTCGGAGCCGATATAAATCTGCACCCCGTCCGCTTTCATACAGCGCGACAGGAGTTGAATGAGCAGCCCTTTTTGTTCAAACGCCTGATAAATCTCTTTCATCCGACCAGCATCGCTGAATTCCGGCTGATCAAGGATGCGGGCCTGACCTTCAACGAAAATCTCATCACCCTGGGCCCGTACCGCCTGCTCACTGATTTTTAGAGCCCGGGACATGAGTTGGTCATACTGCGCCTTCTCGGAGGCCATTTCGCCCAGAATCTGTTCCCGAACCTGAGTGATGGTCAAGCCCTGCATCGTCTCATTCAGATAGTTACCCATCCTGATAAGTTCTTCAGATGCGTAGTCTTCATCCGTCTCAATCAGTCGGTTCTGAAGTGCTCCCTTACTTGAGACCAGAATCGCCAGGATTTTGCGCTGGCCGATGCGGATAAATTCGATGTGGCGAAATACGTCTGCTGTAAAACTGGGGGCAACCACAATTCCCATATAGTTTGAAAGTTGTGACAATGTCCGGCTGGTCTCTTTCAAAATACCTGACAGACCGATCCCGGCCTGACGGCAGTGACTTATTATCTGGCGCTTTTCATCACGGCTTACCTGACGCAGGGCAACCAGAGAGTCGACATAGACGCGATAGGCTTTTTCAGTCGGGATACGCCCGGCCGAGGTATGAGGTGATGTGAGAAGCCCCATCTCTTCGAGGTTTGCCATGACATTACGCACGGTGGCGGATGAAAGTGTCATGGCGTGACGACGTGCGACAGCGCTGCTGCCAACCGGCTCAGCAGTAGCGATGTAGTCTTCAACAATCGCTTCCAGTATCTGTCTGCTACGGACGGTAAGCTCCATATCCATACATTCCCCAAAAAAAATAGCACTCGTCACTGGTGAGCGCTAACAAGTTTAAGGTAATAAGCGGTCCTGTTTTTGTCAAGGCTATTTCAGGCTATTTTGGGAATTTTATACGTGATTGCGTAACATCAGCTGTGCAGGATGCGGTGCAAGATATACCTGTCCCTTCAGATACTGTTGATCATATTTGCCGATATAGTGACGGAGCAGCGTCATCGGCACGATCAGAGGCACCAGATGGTCGTGGTACTGAGTGATGACTTCCAGCAATTCTGCCTTTTCATCATGTGAAAGATGCCGCTTGAAGTAGCCCATGATATGCTGCAGCACATTGGTGTTCTTTTTGACGGTAGCATGAAGGGCAAGGCCCTTCAGAAAAAGCTCTTCATAACGTTGAAGCAGGTCCGCCAGCTTCAACTCTGAACAATGGGCGACAAGTGTTCCCAACTCACGGTAGATCTGCGGGCTGTGGGCCATCATCAGCAATTTCTGGGCGGTATGGAACTCAATCAGGCGACCGGTCGTAGGGGCAGCAGCCAGAAAGTTTTTCCAACGTCGATAACTGAAAATCCTCTCAATGAAGTTCTCCCGTATGTCAGGATCATTCAGACGTCCTTCCTCCTCCATGGGTAACAAGGGAAAGTGGCGCACCATCGCCGCCGCAAAAAGGCCGCTCCCCACTTTTTGCGCCTGGCCATTATTGTACACTTTGACGCGGAACAGTCCCGAACTGGGTGAATCCTTCTTGAAAATAAAACCGCACAGATCCTCATGTGCCAACTCTTTGACCTTTTGTGCGGAAAAAGCCAGCATCTGCTCACTCTTGTCAACGTGTGTCTGGCGGGTCATAAGTCGTGGTGCGGACGGATCGCCCTCAAGCCGCATCGCCTCACGGGGCGTCGTGAGACCACACCCCACCTCGGGGCATACCGGCACAAAACTGAAGTACCTGCCCAGCGTATCGGTGATATAACGGTCGTGTTTATGCCCGCCATCGTAACGGACATGTTCCCCCAACAGACAGGCGCTGACGCCGATTTTAATTGATGACGTCATACGTGTTGTCCATGTCTGGCGAAGACAAAATCAGCGATCGTATGGGCTATCGCTCCTGCGTCAATACGATCGTTATTGAATAACAGATGATACAACGCCGGGTCATGGTCGTTCTGATCGAGAAAATCCCTGGTAAAGTGATCACGCGCTTTCTGCTGCCGGTGCATTAGTTTCTCAGCGACCTCTGTTTCAATGTGCAAACGCTTGGCAAGTGTATCTGTTTTGAATCGTTCGGAACCATAAATCCTGAAATGGCAGGAATGCTCGATATGCCGGGTGATAATTGCTCCTCCCAACTCTGAAATAATGACATTTCCCTGTTCAGCCAGTGCAACCACGTGGCGTGAAAGGAGCTTGAAGTATTCCTGGTCACTCTTCCAACGCGGTGAAAAAGTTGCCAGGACCTCGTTAAGGATCTGATTGTTCTCTCCCAGCGTCTGTAAAATTTCTTCCGAAATATTATGATGACGCGCCACCTCTTCAAGGACCGCCTTGTCGATCAGCACCCACTCATCACCGGTTTTCTGCATCATAAGCTCTCGTAACCGCTCCGCCACAGGATATCCTTCGCAGCCGAATTCACGGGATATTGTTAAGCATGGGCGTGATTTCGGTTTTCTGTGGTGCAGAGACGCCTTCTCCCTCTGCCTGCGATTGTACTCTTCTAAAGAGCCGATTCTCAGGTCTACCGATGGAATTAACAAGTTTTCCGGCATGGTATCCTCCCTGGATAGATACATTATCTTCAGATGCTGCGGTTTCTGATCCACTTTTCGCATGAAATGACCGGAAGTACAACCGCTCCGGCCAGTGCAGCATGAAACCATGCCTGTGTGTTGAGGGCGGTCGTGCCGAACAATCCCTGAAGCGGCGGAACGTAAACAAAGCACGCGTGCAGCAGCAGCAGTACTGTTATGCCGATATAGATGGTCGGATTACTGAAAATCCCCTGAGACAGAAATGAATTGCCCAGGGAGCGGCAGTTGAGCAGATAGAAAATCTGCGAGAAGGTGATTGCCGTCACGCACGTTGTTTGAGCCTCAGCCAGCGCCATAGCATGGATATGCGCAGAGACCGGACCTGATCCGACAATCCTGAAGTATTCTCCCAGAAACAGGCCGCAGGCTGCCGCCGCCATCAGGCTGGCTACCACGATCAGGCGCATGACAATAAAGCGGGAAAACACCGGGGTGTTTGGAGACCGTGGCGGTCGCTGCATCGCATTCGGTTCCAGTACTTCGAAGGCGAGGGGAATCGACAGGGTGACGCTGGCGATCAGGTTGATCCAGAGCGTCTGACTTGGGGACATGGCAAGCAGGAGCACACGGACGCCGTCAACCTCTACTGTAGGAAAGAAAAACATGGCGGCAATCAGGGTAAACGCCAAGCCGAGATTAGCCGGCAGTATGAAGGCAATTGATTTGATCAGATTGTCATACACTCGTCGCCCCTCCACCACGGCGGCCGCGATTGAGGCAAAGTTGTCATCGACAAGGATCACCTTGGCAGCCTCCTTGGAAACATCCGTGCCGGTTATTCCCATGGCGACACCGATATCTGCCTGCTTGAGAGCCGGCGCATCATTGACTCCGTCACCGGTCATGGCAACGACATGCCCCAGAGACTGAAGCGCCTGAACCAGTCTGATTTTATGTTCCGGAGCGACGCGGGCAAAAACGTTCGTGCGGGCGACAGCCTGTCGTACCTCTTTATCAGATAAACCTTCAAGCTGATGCCCCAGAATAGCAGTTTGATCAACGGCCAAGAGTCCGAGCTGACGTCCGATAGCCTCGGCAGTGATCGGATGATCTCCGGTGATCATCTTGACGATTATGCCGGCGCCATGGCAGATGCGGATAGCATCCATGGCCTCACTGCGGGGCGGGTCAATCATGCCGACCAGACCGGCGAACGTCAGGCCGGATTCAACATCCGCTATTGCACAATGATCGCTGTTGTCTGCGCTCCGCCAGGCAAACGCAATAACACGCATCCCTTGGCGCGCATAAGTTTCCAGCGCCTCTCCCGCCCTGCGGCGCATGCCTTCACTGAG
>CAIRND010000429.1 GCA_903879825.1 uncultured Geobacteraceae bacterium | reverse complement strand
TAAAACTGCCAGTTAGAGTACGTGCCTGCCGCTGTTAATGGGGCGTTTTGCTCCAGCAGGGTGATCATCCGCAGGATCAGACGATGCTCGTTGACCAGTGCCTGGGTGATGTTCTTCTTTCGGGCGAGATCAGTATTCATCAGTTCCTCCGCTCTCCATTGATGCCGATGGTTATGCTTTCCAGCGGAATATCCATGCCGCTTTTCTGCAGTGCTTCCCGAACCATGATATCAAGGCCGCGACAGCAGGGTACTTCCATAATCGCAACGGTGACGCTCTTGATTGCGTTAGCGCTGAAGATGTGGGCTAGTTTGTCCACATACGCGGTAGTGTCATCAAGCTTGGGGCAGGCAATTGCGAGTCCTTTGCCTTTGATCAGCTCCTGATGCGTGCTTCCCATGGCAAATGCCACGCAGTCGGCACAGATCAGGATATCCGCATTCTGGAAATAGGGTGCAGTTGGTGGCACCAGGTGGAGTTGCACCGGCCACTGACGGAGTTCTGATACTGCTTTTCCCTCTGTTGTGCAGGTTGTTTCCGGTCGTTCAATTACTTTTGACATGCTGCCTGAACAGCCGCATCCGAGATTTCCCATGATTCATTCTCCTTTTTTAGTCAGATAGGTGTTGATTTCAAGTTCTATTTTTGCTTCGTCATCCTTGGACAATCCATGGATAGAAACGACGTCCTTTAACAGGCAGATACCGACTTTACAGGTGACGCAGGCAATTTCAAAGCGGTTGAGTATTTCACCGATCTCCGGATATGATTGCATTACGTCCTGAATGGCTGTGTCGCCAAAATTGTTTTTGAACTCCATATTTAATTCCTCCGCGCTTGTGATGATTCCACCATACCCCCTTCATCTCAAAATTTTGATGACGTGGGTCAAGAATATGAGAGTTGTTCCGTATTTTTTTACCCGAAGTTTAAAGTGGGGTTCTTCGGATCAATTGAAATATTTTGAATATTAGAAATGTTGCCTCGCATTGTGATCCATGGTATTGATTTTTAAATCGAAATTACTGGGATGGCATAACACTGGCGAACGAATGCCACAAAGCGGCCATCCCGTCAGAAAGCGGAGTGTTGGATTGACGCAGAAAAGAAAACTCATATTCAGACTGCATGCGCTTGCCAGAATGGCACAACGCGGTTTTGAACCTGCCGAAATTCATTATGTTCTTGATAATGGTTCAATAATTGAGCAGTATCCGGAGGATTCTCCGTATCCAAGTTGTCTGGTTATGTCGTGGATTAATGGGCGTCCTGTCCACGTAGTAGTAGCTATTAATGATGATGCCCAAGAGTCAATCGTCATTACAGTGTATGAGCCGGCTCCGAATGTTTGGGATAATGGTTTTACAAGGAGAAAATCATGAAATGTGTCGTTTGTAAGCATGGAGAAACAACCGACGGTTTTGCTACCGTAACTATTGAGCGTAATGCTCTCACTTTTGTTGTCAAAAAGGTTCCTGCCAGGGTCTGCAACAATTGTGGAGAAGAATATGTTGATGAAGTTATTGCCACGGAGCTGTTCACAGCGGCGGCGGATATTGCCAAGAGTGGGGCGGAGTTGGATGTTCGTCATTACCTGAAGGCCGCCTGAAAAAATCCTCCGAAGTTTTCAAACCTTGCTGATCTGGTTGTAATTGTGCTGCCAGTATATACTGCATTCACAAAGCCGCTTTCCGGTCTGTTCCGGAGCGGCTTTGCGCGTTTTTTAGAACGGGAGAGCAAATTAGTCCGACTCTTGCATTTTCCGCAGCATATCCAGTTGCGCGGCAACGGTATCAGGGCTGACAACGCCGGCGCGCTCAAGCAACGGGGCAACAGCCGTCTCCGGTTCGATGCGGGGATACAGTTGGTCACTTAATTCGTGAACGAGCCGCATGGTGCGAAAACCATCAAACCAACTGTGGAACGCTGCCGTTAATTTTTCGCCAGCGCGGTTATGTTTTTTTAGATTTTCCCAGGTATCCCTGAAGCCGGCCTGTTCCAAAAATGGATGCAAAACCGGCGAAATCCGGGCGGCACCACAGAGTAATACTGATGCATCTGCTTCACTATTTTCCTTCACACACGCCAGCCACTCGCTTACTATCGAAAAAACAATCGGTTGATAGAAAAGAAAGCGCTGCTCTCCATCGTTCAACATGTCTCCTACTGCGCGTCCGGTCCCGAAAGGAACCCGGTGCGATGAACGGGGGGAGGGGTGGACAACGGTGCCGGTTAATGGTGCGACCCCGGAGGTTTTGTGCAGTTGCTGCAAAAAATAGAAATCTTCTCCGGCAAGGCGGCGGTTCATGCCACCGGAGGCAACGTATGCCGAGGCCCGGCACGCCAT
>CAIRND010000428.1 GCA_903879825.1 uncultured Geobacteraceae bacterium | reverse complement strand
GTCACCCACCCTTCACCAATCTTTGAAGAGATCAGGTCTGCCAGCCAGCGGTTACAGTATTTCAACCAGCGCCGTTGGGTAATGCCATTGGTTTTGTTATTGAATCGCTGCGGCCACAGCTCATAAAAATCGCGGAAGAGATCGTTTTTCAGGATTTCGCTATGCAGAACCGAGACACCATTAATCGAGTGGCTACCCACAATCGCCAGATGCGCCATACGCACACAGCGTTCACCATCTTCGCCGACAATCGACATGCGCCGCAGACGGTCATTATCACCAGGGAAACGGGCTATAATGTCCTGCATAAAGAGCTCGTTTATGCGGTAAATGATCTGAAGATGGCGCGGAAGGATTTTTTCCATCATCACGACCGGCCATTTTTCAAGCGCTTCCGGAAGGATGGTATGATTGGTGTAGGCAAAGGTATTTAAAGCAATCTTCCAGGCGTCATCCCACCCAAGTCGCTTGTCATCCAGCAGGATACGCATCAACTCCGGAATCGCCAGCGTCGGGTGGGTATCGTTCAGCTGAATTGCAACCTTTTCAGGCAACATACTTAAATCAGTATGTTTTTTTGCAAAACGATAGAAGATATCCTGTACTGTCGCCGAAGACAGGAAATATTCCTGGCGCAGACGCAGCTCTTTACCCTCTGCCATATGGTCGGCCGGGTAGAGTACCTTGGATATATTTTCCGTCCGCATTTTTGATTCAACAGCACCGATGTAGTTGCCCTGATTAAAGGAACCAAGTTCAAAATCACGAGTCGATTTCGCGCTCCAGAGTCGCATGGTATTAACGGTTTGATTACCATAGCCAGGAATCGGAAAATCGTATGCAAGGGCCATAACATCAGTGGTATCAACCCAGCGGTAACGGGTATCACCGCGCTCATCACTGTAACTTTCTATCCGGCCATTAAATTTAATCTGATGCAGATGTTCCTGACGGTCAAACTCCCACGGATTGCCGTAGCGCAGCCAGTTATCGGGGAACTCCGCCTGCGCGCCGTTGATAATTTTCTGGTAAAACATCCCGTATTCGTAGCGGATACCATAGCCGTACGCCGGTAAACTCATAGTCGCCATGGAATCAAGAAAACAGGCGGCCAAACGGCCTAAACCACCATTGCCGAGACCGGCATCCCACTCCTGCTCCTGCAACTCTTCGACATCAATTCCCATCTGTTTAAGAGCGGTCTGCCACTCCTCCATGATCCCCAGATTAATCAGGCTGTTGCTGAGCGTACGCCCCATTAAAAATTCCATGGAAAGATAGTAAACTCGCTTTGCATCGTTAATATAATAGGATTGCTGAGTATCAAGCCAGCGGTTTACCAGTACGTCGCGCACTGCGTATGCCAATGCCAGATAAAGGTCAGCCTTGGTAGCGGTAAACTTGTCTTTAACCAGGGTGTACTGCAAATGTCGGAGAAAAGATCGCTGCAGGTCTGCGGCGGAGGGCATTTCATCACCGGCTTGAGTGGTGCTTTCTTTTGTCATGGCATCCATCCTTTTAGTAAGTAAAAAATAATTTTCAGTTCGTATGTCGTCAGAAAACTATTTTTAAAACGCACATATCCTGTTTATCAGGTTGGGAAAAGATTAGGCTGGAAACTATATAGATTTCTATCTCTTAATGCAAGGATGACCATTCCATTTTTTCAGAATGTCTGCTATGGTGACGTTATGGGTGAGAAACTGATTTGTAATAATAAAAAAGCGTACCACGATTATTTTATCGAGGAAAAGTTTGAGGCGGGATTGGTACTGCAAGGGACTGAAGTCAAGTCACTACGGGCAGGCAAGGCCAACCTCAATGACTCATTCATGCTGGTACGTGACGGTGAAGCCTTCCTTCATAACCTGAACATCTCTCAATACGAGTTTGGCAACCGCCAGAACCACCAACCGGATCGCAACCGCAAACTGCTGTTGCACCGCGGTGAAATTGACCGACTGTACAGTAAAATCCGGGAGAAGGGCCTTTCAGTCATCCCTCTGCGACTTTATTTCAAGGACGGCTTGGTTAAGGTTGAGATAGGACTTGCTAAAGGAAAGAAACTGTACGATAAACGCGAGGATATGAAAACGAAAGATAGTCAGCGCGAGATGTCGCAGGCGCTGAAGGCCAG
>CAIRND010000427.1 GCA_903879825.1 uncultured Geobacteraceae bacterium | reverse complement strand
GAACGCAGTATGACGGCATTGTCGCAGGACACAATCATCTGCTTGGCTGACCCTTCCTCGCAAAAATCCATAAAAGCTTCATCAAGAATCAGAAACGTTCCAGCCGACACACAAAGTTGGTAGATTTTTTCGATTACCTCGTGCGGATAGAGAGTACCGTTAGGATTACCGGGATTACAGAGACAAAGGACATCGACACCAACGTCCAGAGCCTTCTCCAATGCTCCCAGATCTATTAAAAAGTCACTTTCCGGCGTGATGATAAAATACTCAACATCCCAATGATGTTGCTCGAGCGCCCGGACATACTCGCTGAACGAAGGTGCGATAATCAATGCTTTTTTCCCAGGCAGCAGGGCGGGCAGGTTGTAAATCAGCTCGGTTGAGCCATTGGCAATGGTAAAATGAGCCGGGGAAAGATTGTGGAATGCAGCCAGTGCCTGTTTCAGCTCAAAATGACTGGTATCGGGATAATGAACCAGGCTGTCAATGGAACTGCTCAGCGCCCTGCGCACCAGTGGCGACATGCCGAGAGGATTTATACTGGCGGAAAAATCATGTATCTGATCGGGGGTAACGCCGAGCGTTCGGGCAATGGTAAATATATTACCGCCATGATCATAGGAACGGGACATGAAACCCTCTCAAAAAGAACGCTACGGCCATACAGAGGACGGCCATCAGCAGAGTTGAAATATACATCAGTTTGATCATCGCTCGATACGCACGTCCATCAAGCGGCTTTTGTTGGTCGCCAATATATTCTTTCCAAGAAGATACGCCATTATAGCTGGCTCTACCCCCAAGTCTCACGCCCAATGCTCCAGCGGCAGCAGCTTCCGGATGACCACTATTGGGTGAGGGGTGGTTCAGACGATCCCGGAGTGCTATCCGTACGCCATTGCTCGCTGAACAACCGGCTAATGGGGCGGCCAGTATCAGCAGTAGTGCTGACAGGCGAGCAGGAATATAGTTAAGCAGATCATCCATTCGTGCCGACGCCCACCCCATCTGCAGGTAACGCTGATTCTTGTAGCCGACCATCGAATCCAGAGTGCTGACGGCCTTAAATGACATGGCGCCAACCGGCCCTCCAATCGTCAACCAGAACAGCGGGGCAATAATGCCGTCGGAAGTATTTTCAGCAACCGTTTCCACCACCGCGCGCCAGATTTCCGGCTCTTCAAGCCCCTCAGTGTCCCGCCCCACAATATAGGAAAGATAGCGGCGGGCAACCGGGAGATCGCCGGCCAGTAACGCAGATGCCACAAGGGCAGATTCTTTGTGCAGGGAACGGGTTGCCAGACAGGTTGAAGAGACTAATACGACGGCGATCCAACCGGCAAACGGCAGCAGTGTGGAGAGCATTTTCAACAGAAGCCAGGTTGTACCGCCAGAACAGAACACGACAAGCACAAGCAGCACAACGCCTCCCAGACGTTCATTCAGCCAGTCACGTCGCAAGCCCATATCCAGGAAGTTGATAAATCTTCCGATGGCGACGACCGGATGTGGCAACCAGCGCGGATCACCAATTATCAGATCAAGCAGCAGCGCCAGAAAAATGATAAGTGAATCAGTCGGAATCACTGGCCAGTCCACAGATTGCCAGTAAACGGGGCAGGTCAAGATGTGCAGCAAACTGTTCCGCCAGCTGATCAAAAGCGTCGAGTTGCGGCAGTGTCGGCGTCCCTTCGCCGGGCGCCATGCCCTTTTCGCCGCGAATGCTGTTCAGGTACGTTGAGCGGAACTGGTCGTTTTCGAAGAGACCATGCAGATAGCTGCCAAAAATCCTGCCGTCGGACGAAACAGCACCGTCCTCGACAGAAACGGCTGCATCGCCGCGCCGGAAAATCCGCGCGAACGGCCGCAGACCTTTTTCGAGTGTCGTCAATCCCATATGAATTTCATAGCCGCCTACCACTCCGTTACATTCAGGGGCAACGTTTAATCCT